>CALLLS010000058.1 GCA_938008215.1 uncultured Verrucomicrobiales bacterium
GGGCGAATGTCGTCCCCAGATAATTATTGTAGAACCACTAATGGCTTCAGGCTTTCTTAGTGAAGTTAATCATAAGCTCATGCCAGCTAGCTTTCGCGATAGGTTTAAAGAAGATACCCTTAGTGTTACGCAGCTAGTGCGTAAGATGAAGTCTGCCCTTCAGTTTGAGGTGGGAGACGTATGGGTGGAAGGAGAGGTGAGTAACCTACGTGTCCAAAAGAGTGGGCATCGGTATTTTACGATTAAAGATGAGGGAGCGCAGCTCGCTTGTGTGCTCTTTAAGGGGCGTTCAGGTGGGGCAGGTGAGCTCATTCAAGATGGGAGGCTAGTAAAGCTCTTCGGAGAAATAACGGTTTATGAGGCGATGGGGCGCGCCCAAATGGTGGTTTCTAAAGTAAAGGTTGGCGGTGAAGGAGATCTACAAGCGCGGTTTGAAGAGCTGAAGCAGCGGCTCAATGCGGAGGGACTTTTTAGTGCTGAGAATAAGAAAGAACTGCCTGCATACCCTAGACGTATTGGACTGATAACATCGCCTTCAGGTGCGGCTCTCCAAGATATGCTGAATGTCTTTTCTCGGCGCGCTCCGTGGGTGGAAATTGTTCTCTATGGAGTACAAGTGCAGGGGAAAGGAGCGGAAAAAGGGATTGCTGATGCGATTAAGTATTTTAGTGAACCTGAGAAACACGATCTCGCCCCTGTGGATATTCTCATCATTGGACGTGGTGGTGGATCTATCGAAGATCTCTGGAATTTTAATGAAGAGGTGGTGGCGAGAGCTATTTATGATTGTCCCGTGCCTGTGATTTCAGCGGTAGGACATGAGATAGATTTCACCATTGCGGATTTCGTTGCGGATCATCGCGCCCCCACCCCTAGTGCGGCGGCTGAGATAGCGGTGCCAGATAGTGAGGGTATTTTGAATTATCTCGTCTCTACTCGTAAGCAGCTGGACACCGCGCTCCAGTCTCAACTAGAGCAGCTTTCTCAGAAGCTTGCTTATTTAGAGGAGTCCTTGAACAGAAATTCACCAGAGCGTATTCATGAAGACCGAGTCCAGTTACTAGAAGACCTACAGGATCGGCTTTATAATGCCTTCCGTCACCAGCTTAACCTTAAGGCATCTCAGGTTCTAGAATTAAGAGGGAACCTTGCTCAATATGCGCCAGGTTCGATGTTGGAAAACTATCAGGAAAAGCTTCGTAGCGCAGACCTACAGCTTACTTCAACTACCCGAAGTTTCATTGCACAATCAGAGCATGAAGTAGAGCGACTCTCAGGAATGATCCGCACCTTAGGACCAGAAGCAACACTCGCAAGAGGTTATACCATTACCACCAAGGAAGATGGAACGATAGTGACAGATCCTCAAGCAGTCCAGAAAGGAGACCGCATTAAGACAAAGGTGCTCACTGGTGAGGTGGAATCTACTGTTGATTGAGCTTATTTAGATAGCTATTTATATTTCTTCTTCACATGGGGCTTAAGCCATTTTCCCCAGATGAGATTATAGGGGTGAACAGCACTTGTGGGTTTCCCGCCTTTAGTGACGATCGGGCGCTTTTCGTTCGCCCATTGGAAAATTCCACCTCTGAGGTTTCTTACGTCTGAGAACCCTAGCTCTTTTAACTTAGCGCCAATGTCTTCACTACGCTTTCCTACGGAGCAGTAGGTGACAATGGGAGTAGATTTATCTACATTTTCTAGAGAGGGAAAGTCAGCTTTGGCGTATCCAAAATGCTTCGCGTCAGGGAGGTGGCTCACATCGTATTCTTTTTGAGGTCTGGTGTCTAAGAGGATGAGCTTTTTCTCTGCGGAGATTTCATTCGCTATCGTTCCGGTGGAGACTTGCGTTACCGTATTTTTTAGGAGTCCATCAATCATTGCATTAAAGGAGTCCGCGTGAATACAGAAGGTAGAAAGTAATATAATGATATATATTCTAGTCATACTCAAGCCTAAGCTAACCTCATCAAAAGCCAATAGATATCACTTGTAGGAAGGCAAAATAAAAAGATTATTTACTATGGAGTTTTCTGAGGTGACATGCCCTAGCTGTTTTGAAGCTTTTTCTATAGCGTTGCCTAATGCAAATGAGCTTCCCGCGGAGCTTGATTACGATTGTGAAGTGTGCTGCCGCCCCATGGTGATTCATATTTCTGAGGAAGGTGATGCAAGCGCCCTCTCACTAGACGATAGCTTTTGAGTGGATTCCTTAAGCTTCTCTAATCTCTTGGATGGCTAGTGCCATATCGTCTGCTTTAAAGGTGGAAGAACCAGCGACGATGACGTTTGCACCTGCCTGATAGGAAGGTGGCGCAGTCTCTTTTGTGAGCCCTCCATCTACTTGAATGTGGAAGTTTAGGCCATGCTTTTCTCGGTATTCCTCCGCTGCTACAATCTTGGGCATTACTTCCGGCATGAAGGATTGTCCTCCAAATCCAGGGACTACTGTCATGCAAAGAAAGAGGTCAATGTCGGAAAGGAAAGGCTCTACTTCTGAGAAAGGAGTAGCGGGATTTAGCGCTAGACCTGCTTGGCAACCAGCGGCTTTGATTCGCCGAAGGGTTTCTCTCACATCATGCTCAGCTTCCACATGAACGGTGATAAGGTCTGAGCCAGCCTCTACAAACCGATCCAGATAATGGTCCGGGCGAGAAATCATGAGGTGCACATCCAGGAAAATATCATTCGTTTCATGAATGGCGTTGATGATGGCGGGACCAAAGGAGATGTTATCGACGAAGTGACCATCCATCACATCTAAGTGAAGCCAGTCCGCTCCTGCTTTAATGGCTTTAGAGACCTCTTCCTGTATTCTGGAAAAATCAGCTGCTAAGAGGGAAGGGGCGATGACTCTGTCCGTGTATGTTCTCTCAATCATTATAGTCACTTGAAACAGAAAGATCGCTTGGCAACAATAGCATAAAATAAAAAAGCTCTGCGTGTGATGCAGAGCTTTTTGAATTTATTAAAACCTCTCTTTAGAAGTGGATGGCATGACCATCTGCATCTAACGTCGCCTCATGAATCGCTTCCGCAAGGGTTGGGTGTGCGTGGATTGTTCCGTGAATATCTTCTTCACATAGCTCCATTTCCAGCGCTAGTCCCATCTCAGCAATAAGCTCTGTTGCGTTATCCCCGATGATGTGGGCGCCTAAAAGTTCTCCGTGCTTCTTGCCGTAAATGAGCTTCACAAAGCCTTCAGTATCTGCTGTCGCTTGTGCTTTTCCGATCGCCTGGAATGGGAATTTTCCTACTTTATAATCTACTCCTTCTTCTTTCAGTGCACGCTCAGTCTTACCAATAGAAGCTACTTGAGGGTGACAGTATGTGCATCCAGGGAAGTTACCTACTTGGCGAGGGGTGTGCCCATCTACGAAGATTCCTTCGACACACTGAGATCCTTCAAAAGAACCTGTATGCGCTAGCCATGGTGGACCAGAAATGTCTCCCACCGCATATACGTTTGGGATATTTGTTTGATAACGATCATCTACTTGAATGAAGCCTTTATCATCGAGAGCGGGTTGCTTACCGCCAGGAAGAACCGGTGCAACACCAATCGCGACTAGGCATGTATCTGCTTTAAGAACAGAGGTTTTCCCCTTCTTATCTTCGACCGTAATTTCTACACCCGTTTTCGTTGCTTTAAACTCTGTGGATTTATGACCGACGAGACACTTCACTCCTTGTTTAGTGAAAGACTTAGTAAGTTCTTTGCCTACTTCATCATCTTCAACAGGAAGGAGCTGGTCGAGCATTTCAATGATCGTCACCTTGGTTCCGAAAGCGTTATAGATGTAGGCGAACTCTACCCCAATCGCGCCAGCGCCAATGATGATCATCTCTTTAGGCTGCTCTTTAAGGATCATCGCTTCTTTAGAAGAAATAACGGAAGTGCCGTTGAAAGGAAGAGGCGGAAGTTCACGCGATTTACATCCTGTCGCGATGATGACATTTTTCGTTTCTAAGACTTCTTTTTTCCCGTTAGAGTCGACCTCTACTTTTGAGCCATCAATGACGCTTCCAAGCCCTTTTTTATAATCGACTTTATTTTTCTTAAAGAGAAATTCTATTCCTTTAGCGAGGTTTCCAGAGACATCACGAGAACGTTTAATCGTCTTACTCCAGTCATAAGAAAGATTTTCAAAGCTAAGACCAAAGAGGTCTGCCTTTTTAGTAAGGGTCTGGTAAAGTTCTGCGTTTTTGAGAAGCGCTTTAGTAGGGATACATCCCCAGTTTAAACATGTTCCACCAGCAGCTTCTTTTTCTACTACCGCTACTTTTTTACCAAGCTGCCCTGCGCGAATCGCTGCTACATATCCAGCAGGACCTCCACCAATTACTACTAAGTCGTATGCCATATCTTTGAGAGTTTGCGGGAACGTGGAGACTCTCTTAGAAAAAGTCAATGGTAGATCCAGCCTACTCTTCTGTTTTTCTTTTTATGGGAGAGACCTCTGGTTTTTGCACGATGGTCTCTGTGAAAGTAAGCATTTCTTCTCTCGTTACAGGCTCCTGTTCCTGAATCTCTCGTTCTGCTCGAAGTCTTTTATTTTCTTGATAGATGGCATCCAGTTCAGCTTCCCACTTATCCCGCTCTTTCTTATGCCATTTCTTGATGAGCCAAAAGCTTGCCATTGTAAGGACTGTAAGATTCATCCAGACTGTAAAATGAAGGTTCCAGCCTTTCCCAGTAGTAGATAAAATAGTGAGGAGTGAACTGCCCACCAAGACCGCAATAAATGGAGAAAGCTTAGTGCTCCCTCTAATAATATAGAGAAGACCTATAAACATTGGAATCACGCCAGAGACCCCTATGAAAATGTATTTCATATCAGGAAGTGTCATCACAGGCTCGATATCTAATTGCTCGTATACGGACAGTGATCCTTCTGGCTTTTTCCCTGAGATCAAGTGATTAATCCAAGCAGAAAGAAGCCCAATACATACGCCCCAAAGCGCAGTGCCGCTGAAATAAAAAATCCGTTTTCCTAAATCAGAAAGTGCTTCTAAGGCACTACTAGCAGGATCGATCTCATTTGCCATAGTCGATAAGTTTTAACATGTCTGCTGAATGAGCAGAAAGAAAAAAGCACAAAAGAGCTTGCATCAGAAAAAAACTTCAGGCAAATACCTACTCCCGATTTTTAATGGAAGATTAGCTCAGTTGGTAGAGCAACTGGTTTACACCCAGTAGGTCGGCGGTTCAAGCCCGTCATCTTCCACCACCCTTATTCTATAGGGGTTTATAAGGCGTGAAGCCTCTCAAATACCCCAAAGTGGGATTAAAGTGGGCATAGTTTCTAATTCTGTATGATGCTGTCTAGATTGTCATAGTTGTATAACTTCACTTCTGAATACCTTACCTGATGCCTTATCCAGCTACTGGTGGCGAGGTGTGATAAGGGGGTGGGGTCAAAGAGTCTCCAGCGATGAAAAGCAAGGGGGCGGTGTTCAACTCATATAGGAAAATAAAAAAGCTCTTTAGCCAGCTTCAATATATATACACGCACATGGAGAAGAAATATATTATGAGGTAAACCGTTTTGTATCAAATTGCTCTAACTGTTCTA
>CALLLS010000059.1 GCA_938008215.1 uncultured Verrucomicrobiales bacterium
TCACGCCAATTTTCCCAGAACTCATCTGGGAGTGTCGGGATGGTATCTGGCATATAGAGCCCATTATCTGGCGGAAGCGATCGAAGGACGGCTTCTTTTAAATTAACGCGAAAGTTAGAATTCTTGGTGCTGTAAAAGTCCATATCAAGCGGAATTATGTGCTTGTTAACAATTGCGGAAAGGACTGCAAGCGAATACTAAGAGGATTTTGATATTCGAATTAAAGATCGAAAACCACTTGAGAAAAGTGGTACGCAGACTGGGATTTGAACCCAGGACCAATTGATTAAAAGTCAACTGCTCTACCGCTGAGCTACCTGCGCATTTCACGGTGTGGGAGATGGACATAGACTCGCTCACTTTTCGGTGCAAGCAGAAATATGAGAATTTTTAACGAAGTTTTCTAGGACCTCTTCTATCCTTCTTATTTGGGTCGTCAAAGATTAGATAACTGATGGAGGCGGTGCGATCATTTTTAATAGATTCCACCTTCATTTTTTCCATTACGTAGTCTCCTTCAAACTGCATAAGAGAGTCTACCTTAAAGGTTTTTATATGCTTACCCTTCCAGTCATAGGCTTTCACTTGCATGAGGGCAGCCGCCTTCTTATGGATCCATAGGTCACACGTAGAATAATTCCCACTTCGATTCGGGTTGAAAACACGAATGATATAACAATCAAAAAGCTTTACCTTTCCCTCGCCTATTAATTCAGGGTTTGGCCAATACAGAAAACGCAGTGATAAGTCTTCATAGGTAAGATCAGTTCCAGAGATAGCTTGTCCTACTTTATCATCAGGAAATTTAGTCATGTCCTGACCTTTCACATCATAAAGATCGCAGCTATTATCATTAAGTTGAAGGTGGACACCGCTCCATCCTGCTTTTTCGCTAGGAAGGTATTGCATCTGGATATCCTTATTTCTGAGATAAAACTTCACGGGGATTTCTACTCTCCCTTTCTTAAGCTTACCTGTCATATCCACTTTATTAAGTGTGGTGACGTATTTTGCCGCATTCAGGATGCTCTGGGCGTCTTGTTGTGCTTGGGCAGGGGTGAGAAGAATAAGGAGGGCGGCGAAAAGTGTTTTCATCTGAGGCATATCGTTTAGGCTGATGTAGTAGCGAATTTATTCATAGAGCGAAACGATGAACTTAATTTCTTTTGTTTTCATAACTAGTTCGCTATTGCTTCTCTTTACTCTAACCCTCAAATTACTCGTATCTTATGAGCTTAAGACAGAACCTTAATAAACTATTACCTGAAATCCTCCCGAGAGATCCACGAGAGGCAGTCAAGGGGACAGAGCTTATTCGCCTGGTGCAGATGAAGTTAGAGGAGGGTTATTCTGACGCATCATTACGGTATCACTTTTCTATCATGTCGTGTGATCCTGCGTCGCCGATCGCAAAGGTGGAGAGAGGGCAGGGGTATTACCTTAGGACGTCACAAATTCCAGCTCTTTCAGGAGCGCAAGAGCTCATTTCACTTAAGCAGGGGCACTTTGATGATTTAGGCAATAACCCAGAGGCTTCTAACCACCAGATTAATCGTCTCCAGAAGTTTCATGCCATAGTGCAAAAATACTCTGAACTACAAGGACTCACCCCTTTTGTATTTCGCAAAGCTTTAGCTACAGGAGCGCCGCTCGGCAACCTCTGGCGTTTCCCTGAGCTTGCTCAAGTGGAGTGGGATCTCTCAAGTAGTGACGATACTGGTCTAGCGCTAGATACAGACTCTCTTGCCATCAGGCGCTCCCAAGGACTCCCGCCGTATTCTATTAGAGCAGTAAGATTAAGAAGCTTTTGCACGATAGAGACTTTTAGAGAGGATTTTTTCTTAACATTGAGTGCTTCTCAATGGGCTCAATCAGGGCACTTATATTACGCTTGTGCGATAGAGGATGAAGCTCTCTTAGAAGGCATACGCTTACTCTCTAACCAATTCGGAGTAGGAGTAACAACCTTCGGTCTTAGCTTAGAAATGCTGGATGATCTTCCTAGCACCGCGCATCTTCTAAGCGCAAATGTGCGTGAAACAGAAGCGGTGATGGAGCGCCTTCAAATATCTGTGATTTCCGCCGCTAAGCAAAAAGATCAAGTAGACTGGAAAAGCCTCAGCCAAGTGCGCCATGACTCTCCTGAAATTACGAGTCTTTTCCGCTGGATTAACCTTTGCTTAGATAAAGGAAGCCTCCTCCCAACAGAGGAATAGAGAGATGCGGAGTTTTACTCTTTGAATCACCGTAATCTAATGGGCATACTTCTCTGCCTATTAATCCTGTTGCATCAGGTGAAGGTTTCTGCACAATATGAGAAATGCAATCGCACGAAGTCTTAAAGGAAGCCTTTGAGAAAACGAGCCCGAAGGCTCTGGCCTCCGATCTTGGAGTATCCTTATCCCTTGTTTACAAGTGGGCGCAAGAGCAGTCTGAACTTGGGAGTGGAAGTAGAAACCCGCTGGATCGTCTTAAAGTAATCATTGAGGAGACAGGAGATACTAATATTCTTAGTTGGCTTTGTGAGGAGTTTGGCGGATATTATGTGCCTAATCCGAAAATACTAGGAGAAGGTGACTATGCAGTTTTACCAGCAACGAGTGAAATTCTTACAAAGTTTTCTAAGATGATAAATAAGATTTCAGAAGCGGCTTTAGATCAATCTATTACCCAAGAAGAGGCAGTGGAGATTAGAAGAAGCTGGGATGTTTTGAAGGGGTATACAGAAGGCTTTGTAAAATGCTGTGAGGAGGGGGACTTCACGAGAATGGAACGTGAGAGTAAGGGGAGAAGATAAATAGGTTTCTTCTTAGTCTGCAATGATAGCTTTGTTCTCTTCAGTATCTTCTTCTAAATACTTAGGAGTAGATTCCAAAGGTGAGTAGACCCATGTTGGTTCAGCAATGGTGCCTGTTCCTCTGAACTGAAGAAGTTTCTCCAGCGGTTTAATCGGGAGAGTTATTAGCCCAAGTAATCCCCGGGTTTTCGTTTTAGCAGTAAGGTCTATTTCTTTCGTTAAGAGATCTATTTTCCCATGCCCTGTGATTTGAGCTGAGGGTGTTTCAGAAGTGAGATTATTAGTTAAAACATTACCATTATTTATGGTAAACCCAGCGGAGACACTTCTCACCTTTTCATGGCTCGATTTCTTATGTCCTAAGAGACCACTCATAATGGGAGATAGAGGACCAAAGATAGGGATATAGAAGAGATCCGCTTGAGCCAAGCCTATGAATCCAGATCCATTTAAGGAGCGGATACTGTCTGGAGAGCCAGAGAAATCAATTCTTCCAGTAAGGTTCCCGGGAGTTTTTGTTTCAAAGTCGTATTGGTCAGCAACGTCTGTAAGGGAGATATCAGAAAAAGCTATACCACCTGCATACTCTCCTTTTGGATTATTAGGGTTTTTATTTAAAACTACTATATTTCCTGAGAGATCGCCAGAGAGAGTTCTTGTAGTGATATTATTTAAAATTATAGAATGATTTATTAAGCCAATTTGGGCATTAAATTTTTCAAACCGTAGGTCTTGACCGAGAAAGTTATAATAGACATCGGTGGGAGTAAGGATTTTGCTTAGAAGGTTCGTCTTCTCCGTATTTCCCCTTATTCCGATCACTCCATTTGTAGCAAATGTGGGGGGCTCAGTGAAAAAGACAGTTTTATCAAGGAATTCACCAACTTTAGGAACGAAGAGGTTAATTACTTGAGCTGGCCACGCTCTGCCGCCTAATTGGTCGATAGTGACCGTCTTTTGTGTGGAATCAAAGCTGATTTTCTCTGCGATGACGACACCTCTAGAGGGTTGCTTTTCCGCAAACTGTGAAGGAACATACTTAGCGTAATTAAAAACGGCCTTTATATCGTCAAACTCTGATATGATCGGAGTGAAGACGAATGAGCAAGCGGCTTCATTTAGAGGGACATTATTATAGGCGATATTTGCTAAAGAAACATTTCCAGATGCCTCCCATTGGTCTATCTGATCACGCTGCATACTCCCTTTCATAGAGAGCTGTATAGTGCTTTCTTTATTAAAGTCGGTCTTATTGATATTGGTTTCTAATATGCCGCCTTTTCGAATGAAGGGCCTGTAAAGATAGATAGGTAAGTTGGATTCCACCTCATACCGGATATACTGATCCATAACTAATATTTTGCCAGATACATACCCTTCCTCATGGCTGACGTTCATATCTCTAAGAAAGAGTTTTCCTTCTCTCCAGCTAAAGTCGGTATCTAAAGATTGAAATGTAGTGCCTAGTAACCGGAACTCATCGAGCTTCAAGTGTCCATATGTCTCCATGCCCCATTTAATACCATCCTCATCCTCGCCCTCGCCTTTTACCGTTACCTTTGCGTTAATAAGGGGCGGCAGAGGACAGACGAGTTTATCCGCGATACTTGAAATACCAAGTCCACGTAGTATTTTGGGGAAATTTGTCGTAGATTCTATGCTGAAATGAGCTTCTTTTGTTGGTACGAAATATTGCCCGTTCGCTTTTAGTGATCCGGTGTCGTCTTGAGCATAGAAGTCTTTGATCTTTAGTGCTTTATTTTCGTAACGTAGGGTGCTCGTGAGCTTCTCTAATTCAATTCCCTTATAGGTTACAGCCTCACTTGAGACGTCTATGTCTATTTTTAGCCCATTTTCTACCTTATACTTATCTGATAAAACGACATTGATTTCAGGAGGGTTAGCTTTCGCGTATGTTGTTTGGTAAATATGCCTAAGAATTCCTCGGAGCACTTCTGGGACTTCTATTTTAGATTTCGTTTCCTTGGGTTGTAGTATACCTGCGATCTCTCCAACCAAAGTTACCTTCATACCATGGACTTTTGCAGAGCATTCTTGGATGATTACATCATAACCACGGTTAAGATCTATGATACAATTTATGTCTTCTAAGAAAATTCTATTTTGATCCTCATCATTAAGGTCTATCCAAGCTTTACCACCTTTTAAGATAAGTTTCTCAGGGTCAAACTGACCGCTAGCGATTTGTGTATCATCAAAATCTAAAAATACTTTTTCGAAGGTTGCGCAGAGCTTGTTAGGGTCTATATGAGAAAAAACCTCGAAATCATTTGTTACCAGTCCGTGATTAAAAGAATAACGAAAGCCTCCAACTTTAATGTTAATTCCTTGGTTTCGGATAATTTCTTCAAGATAGACATTCCATCTTCCAGAAAACCCCGTCTTATTTTTTATAACTGCGCCGATCCCAATACAGACAATAAAAGCCAGAGCAACAAGGGTTGCCACGCCTTTAAGTTTGTTAGATAATGTCGCTAACGCCATGAGTAATTAAAACTTTAGTGTTATCTTTATCAGAAAGATAGCTCGAATGTTAATATCGCAATTGCATTAAGAACATAGCGCAAAGCCCTCATTTCATTTTTAAAAGATTGAAATACCGACGATGGGACTCGAACCCATACACCCGAAGGCGGTTGATTTTGAATCAACTGTGTCTACCAATTCCACCACGTCGGCTTTTAAGAAGAAAGGGAGTCTGCCTAAATTTTAGCAAGTGTGAAGTGAAAACTACTCTATTTTTAACTTAATTCGATAGCCGTTTATCCAATAAATTTTAGTGCAGACTATATCTCAGTGGTTCCTGTGAACACGAAGTCTGCAGGTCCTTTCAAAGTGACTTTGCTAAAGTTATTTTCAGCATCAGAGTCAAAACCAATTTCAAGAGTGTCTCCACCTTTAACGTCAACTTTTATAGGAGAGCCATTTTCTGTAAGGAGATTATGAATTAGCGCGCAGGCTACCATCCCCGTTCCACAAGCGAGGGTTTCATCTTCCACACCGCGTTCATAGGTTCGGATGGCGAGGTGTTGATGTGATTTTACCTGGGCGAAGTTTACATTTGTTCCCGCTGGTGCAAAGTGATCATGTTGACGGATCGCTCTGCCGAGTCTGAGAACATCGGTCTTTTCTATGTCTTCAACGAAGGCAACGACATGAGGAACGCCTGTATTAATGACGTCTACTCTTCCTAAGCCCTCAATTTGCAAGTTCACGTCTAATTCTAGATCAAAAGGATCAGACATTGCGATTTCTACTAAGTCACCATCAAAGTGAGCCACTAAATCTCCTACCATGGTCTCAAATGAGATACTGGACGAGGGACTATTAGTAAGTCGCTGAACAAAGCGCCCATAGCAACGCGCACCATTTCCACACATTTCCGCCTCTCCTCCATCGGCATTATAGTAGCGATACTTAAAGTCCGCCGTGCTTTCTGCCGGCTCTACTGCCAGGAGCCCATCGGCACCTATGCCTCTATGACGATCGCAGAGTGTTGCGATCTGTTCTTTGGAAAGGCTGATGGAGAGGTCTCTATTATCAAGAACGACGAAGTCATTCCCAGCTCCATTCATTTTGGTAAAATTTAATATCATTATTTCTTTAAGGTTTTTTAGTAGCTAAAATTAAAGGTTTAGCGAAGGTGACAACGGCATTTGCGGCATCATGTGGGCTATGCTCTATTTGTTTCACTATTGCAGAGCCGACGACAACTCCGTCTGCGCTCTTTGCTACTTCAGAGGCTTGTTCGGGAGTGCTTATTCCAAACCCTACACATACAGGAGTATTAGTATGCTTTTTAATACGTATTACTGTTTCAGAAACAGCTGCAGAAGGTCCTCCGTGCGCGCCTGTGACCCCTGTTCTAGACAGAGCGTAGATAAAGCCTTCACTCTGTTCAGCAAGGTAACGCACCCTATCGTATGGGGTGGTGGGAGCTATGAGGTTTATCTTTTTCAGAGGGGAATCATTTTTTAGCTCTTCATTGAGTTCAGCCTCATCTGGCGGAAGGTCTAGGAGAAGCATTCCATCTACCCCCACATCAGCTGCATCCGTGAGAAATTTCTTATGACCGTAAGTATAAATAGGATTCAGGTAAGTGAAAAGCACGATGGGAGTTTCATGTGTTTTGCGGAACTCTCTAATTAGTTCTAAAACCTTTGTGGTAGTCATACCCGATTTTAAGGCGCGGTCAGCCGCCATTTGGTTTACTATCCCATCAGCCAATGGGTCTGAAAAAGGAACCCCAAGCTCAATAATGTCTGTCCCAGCATCAGATAACCCCTTAATCACTTCAAGGCAGGTATCAAAATTAGGATCACCAGCACAAACGTAAGCAATGAAAGCTGTTTCTTTGCGTTCATTGAGTTGCTGAAAGACGGCATCAATTCGGTTCATGAGCAATGCGTAACGCACGGCTTCCGCACTGACAATCCATTTTTGTTAAGCAATAGATTTAGAGAACGAGAGCATGTGAATATCTGCCACTGGAAAAATAAGAAAACTTTTAATTTTATGTTGCACTACTCAAAAAAATGAGTTTTAAATCGTCGCCCAGTCAGAAATGACACTTATCAGTGGAGCGGTAGCTCAATTGGTTAGAGCGCCGGCCTGTCACGTCGGAGGTTGCGGGTTCAAGTCCCGTTCGTTCCGCCACTATAAGTTCTCAATTTTATATATAATCCGCTTGGATTACAAATGGCACATTAACGAGATTATCACAAAATAGTCTTATCAGTGATATTCGCGGATAACCGAAGTATACACTACTTCCAAATCTTTATCTCAGCGAGATCATTTGATGAATCTTTACCCTCTACACTATGTCCAGAATTGATGTGTTCTGTTAGCTGTTGGAGCATTCCCTCTGCAATTTTTGATTTTTTAAGGTAGAGATTTTTCTTTTCTTCAGGATCAGCTTCTAAGTCATAAAGCTGTGCCTTTGGAGCCCCAGCTTTCTTAGCTGCGAAATTCCAAGGCTTGGTCCATCAAGCAGAGCCCGATGCTAGGATGAGTTTCCATTTTCCTTCACGGTAGGCGAAGTGTCCACTTACGCTATGATTGATTATTCCTTTACGACAGAACATAGGCTTTTCTCCCTTAAAGATTGGCAACACACTTTCGCTGTCTTCACCTGCATTTTTAGGGAGCTCTTTTCCTAAGAGGTCTGCACAAGTGGCTAGGAGAT
>CALLLS010000060.1 GCA_938008215.1 uncultured Verrucomicrobiales bacterium
CTGATTCGCTCCTCCGCAGATAAAGGAAAGGTGCTCATCCTCGATAGCCGCGTGGTGCATAAAAAATACGGACAAACGTTTTTAGACTGCCTCCACCCTGTACCGATAAAGATGGTGAAATCCCCGTCTGATTTGAAGTGATTTTTTAGATGCGGTGAGAGAAAATTAGTAAATTTAGACTCGGCTTCTTTTTACTGCGTGAGGTCTGCAGAGGGATATTTTACTAAGTGTTGCATAGAGAGAAATCTATTTACACTTCTTCAGGTGTTGTTACTGTTAGCCTGAAAAATGAATACGGAAGAACATCACATTTCGGTCATAGATGCCGCTAATAAATTGGGTGTCTCCAAAGGGGCTCTTTTTAGAATCCTTAAACGGTATGAAGTAGAAACATTCAAATTAAAATCTGCGGAGAATCACGGTCAGAAAGTGGCTCACATCACGATTGAAGATTTTGAGTATCTAAAAGAAAACTATGTTAACCCAAAAGCTTTAGACAGTGAGACCTCTATTGAATGCGAAGGATTATTCTATCTGATTCAATTAGAGCCAGAATTAGCACCAAATCGCTTTAAATTGGGCTTCACTACAAATTTAAAAGATCGACTTTCTAAACATAGATGTTCAGCTCCATATGCTCAAGTGGTCAAGACTTGGGAGTGTCACGTTACTTGGGAAAAGACAGCCATAGATGCAGTAACACAAGGTGCTCAAAGAGTCTATGAGGAGGTTTATCTGCATGAAAGTATAGAAAAAGTGACGGAGCGATGCGAAGCATTTTTTAACCTTCTTCCAGCTCCGTCTGATAGATTGAAGAGAGTATAGCGGGTCAGATAGAATGAGAAGGGGTTGAGGCCGCTCCAACGGTTTGGTAATCTCGCCTTCTCATTCTATCTGACCCGCAAACCCGCAAATGACCCGCAAACATTTGAAGGTATTGGTAAGCCTGAGCCTTTAAGAGAGAATTACTCAGGATATTGGTCGAGACGCATCACGGAAGAACACCGTCTCGTATACAAGGTTTCAGGTAATGAACTCTGGATCGCTCAGGCTCGGTATCATTATTCTCGCTAGGCAAAACAATTTAACAAATATATTAAAATGAAACGCAGATTACTCATCGCATTTTTCACTTCAGCCTGTTTTATAGGCGGGGTATTGGTAGGAGTATTAATTGCAAGTAAGCATTATGAAGAAGAGGCAATAAAAACAGAAGCACCTTAAGATCTCGAACAAGTAAAGACAGGACTCTAATCCGAGTGTGTTTAAAAGATGATTCCACATAACACGACATTTTTTATAAGCGAAGGGTTCATCGAATCCTCCCTACCGCTTCGCCATATAATACAAGCAAACTGGGTAGGGCGGTTTTGATAAAACCACCGTTTCTCAGACAGGCTTTACCCTAGTACGTTTTTTGTCGTGTAGTGTGTGATGATTCATCGAGTCGCACCTACTATTTCAACATATGCGTTAGCAACTTTTTGATAAAAAGCCTTTCTCGGTGTCATTCTATTTGGCTCAATGCGTATGCAGAAAAAAATTCATTATCTACGTGAATCTGTAAAATCTGGAGATATGTTTTCGCTATGCGAGTTTTATTAAGATGGATTCAGATGGCGTTGGTGAGCCTACTCGTTCTTATTTTCGCGGGGGCGATCGTGCGCGCGACGGGTTCAGGGCTTGGGTGTCCTGACTGGCCGAAGTGTTGGGGGTGCCTCATTCCGCCGACTTCGGTGGATCAAGTGGACTTTGAGAGCATTAATCTTGAACGGTTTAAGGCAAAGGCAGAGCGTGCAGGGAGAAACCCAGATGAGGTCACACGAGGATCTTTACATTATGAGTTTAACCCTATGCATACATGGGTGGAGTTTATCAATCGGCTCTTTGCGCTCCCGATGTTACTGACTACTTTAGTCAGCTTCATTATGGCTTGTTGTATGAAGAGGGCAGGGAGATTAGTGCGATGGATGATGGGGCTTTCTTTACTGACGGTCTTGGTCAATGCATGGTTAGGGGCGCGCGTGGTATATAGTGGGTTAAAGCCTGGTGTGATCACCACACATTTAGCTCTGGCGTTCCTCTTAATGATTTTTCTCATTATCGCTATCGTTAAGGTTCGCCAAAACCTAGGGCGAATACGCTTACGGGCGAGTAAAGGCGCGGCATGGAGTGCGATCGGTATTATGGTATTTTTAATTATTGAGGGGTTGATGGGGGCGCAGTTACGAGAGGTGACTGATGAGCTAGCGAAGGTGAACTATGGTGCGGATCGCGCCTTGTGGACGAGTGAGTTGAAATCGATGGGGATTTTTTATGCGCACCGCACGTTTTCTTGGTGTGTTCTCATCCTCGTCTTTACCTTCATAGGAAGTATTTGGAAGGTGCGGAGGCATTTCTCTTTACTAGAAGTTTCACTCATCTTAATGATTATTTCTCTGATGGTAATGGGTATTATACTTGGTCATATTGGGATCCTTCCATGGGTTCAAGTTCTGCACGTTGGCATCGCGGCATTACTATTCTGCGCCGTGACGCATTGGGTAGCGGCATACTTTTTATTGTCCGAAGATGTTTTTGATCAAGTAGAGCAAGAGAGGAGCCGAATCGCTTAATGGATGCTCAAGCTCAGCGCACACTCAAGTGGGATTTACTGCGGTCTTTTCCACTAGGTCTTCTTGAAAGTATAGCGACCACCTTCGGGGTGTTGATTCTGGTTCGTGTCTTCGATGGCGATCAATGGGAGAAAGCATTAGTAGTCGCCTCGTCCCAACTCGGACTTCTCTTCAGCCTTTTACTCGTTCAACTAATACGGAGAAGTGGTATCTCGGCGGGAAAAGCGATGGCGGCATTGCATGTCTTCTCCGCAATAGGCTTCGGGATCATTGCGGTTTGGGGTGACCTCGTTTGGGTTTATGTCATCGGAATACTGATCGGAGCGATTGGCTTAGCGAATTCCATTCCCTTGATGTCGCAGGTTTATCGGCAGCATTTTCCAGACAAGACGAGAGGAAAGCTATTTGCCTATGGAGGAATAGTCAGAAAGCTAGCCGCCATTTTAGCGGCACTTGCAGGCGGTTGGTTACTGGAAAAAGATATTTCAAACTTTAAAATACTTTTTGGCATTTTCTCAGGAGCATCTCTCTTAATGGCGTTCTTCGTCTTACAGTTTGATGAGGTCATTTTAGACCGCACGAAGACGACTAAGCTTTTCAGAGCTTTCAGGCACTTTAAAAAGGATAAAGAGTTTCGGGATTTACTGATTTCATGGATGTTTCTCGGATTCGGTAACCTCATGAATGTAGCCCTGTTCGTAGAGTATATCTCCAACCGAACTTATGGTTACGATTTGAGCGAATTCACGATTGGGATGGTCACTACCTTTGTTCCAGAGGCGGCGTTCCTCGTGACCGTCATTTGGTGGGGTAAGCTCTTTGATCGCTGGAACTTTTATTTCTTACGTGCATCACTCAACCTTTTATTCGCTTTTGGTATTCTGATTTATTTTCTTGGGCATGGGATATGGTTTCTCGTCATTGGGATCGCTATTCACGGAATCGCAAAGGCGGGTGGGAATGTAGCGTGGAGCCTTTGGGTAACAAAATTCTCTAAGCCAGAGCACGTCGCAGAATATATGAGTGTGCATACCTTTCTGACTGGTTGTAGGGGACTCATTGCGCCTTTTATCTCATTGCCCCTAGCCTTAATCTTCTCTCCGCAATCGATTGCTATCATAGGGTCATGCCTTATGATTATCGCTACGATAATGATCTCTCCGAACATTCACTTTGGTAAGAAGCGCAGGGAAGGGAAGCAGGTAGATCTGGATCCAAGAAATTAAACGATCCTTATTTTTAAAGAAGGTGAGCTAATGGTATTAGTTCTGGGTGACAAAATTCATTAATATGAAGTTGATGTGTGAAGGGAATTCGTGAATAGATCTTGTATGCCTCTAGATGAAGTCAGGAAGAAGATAGACATTTTAGATAATGAGCTGATTCGCTTATTTTCCGAGCGCGCGCTCGTGGCAAAGGAAGTGGGGGAGATTAAAAAGCGAGAGGGCTTGCCAATCTTTGTGCCTGACCGTGAAGAGGCTTTATTAAAAACGCTGACGGAGAAGAATGAAGCGAGTCAAAGCATTTTACCAAGTGATTCCTTAAGAGCGATTTACCGCGAAATTCTCTCGGTCTCACGTGCGTTACAGCAAGATCAGCGCATCGCTGTTCTAGGGCCGGAAGGGACATGGACACATCAGGCTGCGATTAAGCAATTCGGTCATGCGGCGGAGTATTTACCCGAGGCGTCGTTTGCCGATGTCTTTGATCTCGTAGAAAGACGAAAAGCAGACTACGGGGTCTTACCGATCGAGAATTCGTTCAATGGAGCGGTGTTCGACACACTAGACCTCTTCGTGGATTCACCGCTCAAAATCTGTGGGCAAATCCTGCAGCGTATTGATCACTGCCTGGTCTCTAGTGGATCAAGGGAAGGCATTAAGAAAATTTATTCACACCCTCAAGCTCTTGGGCAATGTAAGCTTTGGTTACAGAGTGAGATGCCGAATGTGGAGCTTCTTCCCGTGGCGTCTACTTCTCTCGCCGCAAAAATGGCGAAGGACAACCCAGAGGTGGGGGCGATCGCTACTCCGCTCTCTGCAGAGCTTTATGAGCTGACTATTCTGGAACATGCGATTCAAGATAGCGCGACGAATACGACTCGTTTTCTCATCTTAGGAGAAGATGAGCGTGAGCCTTCAGGAAATGACCGCACTTCTATTTTATTTGCGATTCACGATAAGCCCGGCGCACTTGTATCTGCTCTTAGTGCCTTTGATGAATCTAAAGTGAACCTCTCTAAAATAGAGTCTCGCCCTTCTAAGCAAAAGGATTGGGAATATATTTTCTACGTAGATGTAGCTGGTCATAAAGGAGATCAGGAAGTGGCAAACGCAATAGATACTCTAGAGCAACACTGCTCCATGACTAAGATTCTGGGGAGTTATCCAGATACTAATTTGTAAGTATGAGTGTTCCCATTAAACTCTCCCTAGAGAATTTCAAGAAAGCGGTTGCGACAGGGGCGAATGTTATCCCTGTATCGACTCAACTAGCAGCGGACTTTGAGACGCCTCTCTCTGCTTACTTAAAGCTGAGAGAAGGGAAGTATTCTTATCTGTTTGAAAGTGCGGAGAGTGCGGCCGCCAGTGGACGCTGGTCTATACTGGGAACAGGTGCGCGCTTTATCTTTGAATCACGCAGTGGCGAACTCACAAGAAAAGATCTTATATCTGGAGAATCTAGCACGGTATCGCAGGAGATACTAAAGGGACTAGAGCAAGATATGTCTTCTTTTCTTCCTTTTAAACCTGGGGACGCAAATCTCCCTCCATTTCTTGGCGGGATAGTGGGGTACCTTTCCTACGACGCGGCATCACAGTTCGAGCCGACGGTGAAAATGCC
>CALLLS010000061.1 GCA_938008215.1 uncultured Verrucomicrobiales bacterium
CTTCAGCAAATGCTGACTTCTGCCTCTAATGACCTTATCAAGCAACCTATCACTTTCCTCGGTGCCATGGGAGGTCTTATTTATCTCTCTATTCAACATAAATCAGCCTTATTCCTATTAGTCTGCCTTGGAATAATCCCCCTTTGTATTATTCCTGTAAGGCGGTTCTCAAAGATGATGCTAAAAAAAATGAGGGAGGGCGCCGTAGGAGAAAATAAAATCGGAAATTGCCTCCAAGAAAATATCGTAGGAGCCAGAGACATCCGCTCTTATAATCTAGAAAACTTAGAAATAGAAAAATTTTCCTCCAAGCAAAATCAATTTTTTAAATTCATGCTGGGGATGACCAAATATCGCGCGCTCGTAAACCCATCAGTAGAAGTCATTACAACTATAGGTGTCTCTCTCGCTATCTATTTATCAGCTCGTCACGGAATGACCTTAGAAGTAGTTATTCCTTTAATAGTAGCCCTGTATATGAGTTATGAACCCATAAAACGTATTTCTGTTCTACAGAGTCAACTCGCACTTGGAACAGTCGCCATTGAAATGCTCGACGGAATCCTTAAGACAGAAGAAAAAGTTAAAGATCCAGTACAGCCTAAACCACTACCACCGTTAAAAGGTGGTATCACCTTTCAAAATGTTATGTTTCGCTATGACACTGGTCCTCCTGTGTTAAGAGGTATAAACTCTTCAATCATAGCTGGCGAGGTTGTCGCACTTGTAGGTCCATCCGGAGCAGGGAAATCGACATTCACTCACCTAATCTCTCGGACATACGAGATCACAAGAGGAAAGGTTTTCTTTGATCAAAATGATGTTACAGAGCATAAGCTTTCTGATATTCGTGCAAATGTCGCTGTCGTCTCTCAAGATCCTTACCTCTTCAATGACACCGTAAAAAACAACATTCGCCTTGGGAAACTAGAAGCCACTGATGAAGAAATCCTCGTTGCTGCAGAGCGAGCAAACTGCACCGAATTCATTTCAAAGCTACCTAAGGGTATGGATACAATTTGTGGAGAAAAAGCGACCCTTTTGTCAGGTGGTCAACGTCAGCGGCTCGCGATCGCACGCGCCTTTCTGAAGGACTCCCCAATTCTTATTCTAGATGAAGCCACTTCAGCTCTTGATGCAGAAAGTGAACAAACCGTGCAAGCCGCACTCGCCAAGCTTGTTAAAG
Organism: uncultured Verrucomicrobiales bacterium; assembly: GCA_938008215.1. Taxonomy (GTDB): domain Bacteria; phylum Verrucomicrobiota; class Verrucomicrobiia; order Verrucomicrobiales; family Akkermansiaceae; genus WTJZ01. Next base: position 1,187 of record CALLLS010000061.1, read on the forward strand.
GGCGAACCACCCTGCTCATCGCTCACCGCTTTAGCTCTATACAAATCGCGACCCGTATCTTGGTTTTTAACAATGGTCAGATTGTTGCTGATGGCACTCATGAAAGCCTTTTAAAATCCTCTTCCCTCTACAAAGAGCTCTACTTAAAACAAAATATTTAGTTATGCGTATCGTTATTTTAGGAGCAAATGGCTTTATCGGGAGAAACCTAGTACACGACCTTCGGGAGTCTACATGCGAGGTTGTGGCACTCAGTCAAAATATAGATCAAAAATTCTTCAGAAATTACCCTTCTGTTGAAACACATGAAATTGATTTTAATGAAATAAATCTAATTCGCCCGCATCTTCGCGAAGGAGATGTCGTTATACATTTGGTCTATCAAGGGATTCCTTATTTGGCAGACCAAAACAGAGCAAAAGATATTTTACATAACCTTATTCCAACCGTAAAGCTTACTGAACTGGCTTTAGAAAAAGAAATCAAAAGACTCGTCTTTATTTCCTCTGGAGGTGCGGTATATGGAAACACTACCTCTGATTTAATTGATGAAGACACCCCTACAGAACCTGTAAACAGTTATGGTATTACTCGTCTCGCTTCTGAAAAATATATAAAAAGTATTCTAAAAAATACTCCCACGGATTATGCTATCTTACGGATCTCTAACCCCTTTGGGCGTTTCTCTAAGCCTAACTCTTCCATAGGTATTTTTAATCGAATTAGAGAATGTCTTAGAAAAGGCGAGCCGTTTGAATTGAGAGCCCCACTCGAAACAACACGTGATTATATCGATGTCGAAGAAATTTCTAAAACAATCCTTAACGTAGCCGAAAGTACAGAACAAATAAACGACACATTTAACGTTTCCTCTGGCAATGGTATGAGTATACAAGAAGTCATAGATTTCCTAGAAAAGGAAACGCAGAAAAAACTCATAGTTACTACAAATTTAGATAATTCTCCATTGGTGTGTGCCAACGTACTTAATAATGAAAAAATTCGACGTTCTCAAATTCTTAAGGAATGATTTAAATAAGTTTCTTGACTGACTCTTACTTCTTATTTTTGGCTTCACTATTACTTCATTCTGAATACTTAAATAGTAAAAATTATAATCTGGCGGATTCAGCTATCAATTAATAACTTCCACTAAAAATCAATTTGATGCTCACAGAAGAAAAAAAGAAAAGAATAATTGTACATATTGGAGGCAATAAAACTGGAAGTTCTTCTATACAGGTCTTTTTGGCAAAGAACGCCCTGCTTTTAAAAGACTATGGTTATCTCGTCCCTCCTTGTGACTTAACCGCTAATGGCAAAGTTGATGGGCAGCATGTTTGGTACTTTCAAAATAAGCTGAAATCAGAAGATGGAATCATTGAAGAGTTTAGAAAAGCTTTTGGAGGCAACTCAGATATTCATACCGTTATTGTAAGTGCCGAAAATCTATTTGAAAACCCGGACGCTCCAACTTTGCTTAGCTTAATTCAAGAGGATTACGAGGTGGAAGTTTATGGATATATAAGACGACAAGATCAGTATATTGAATCCGCTTGGCAACAATGGTTTTCTAAATCGAATACTGACTTTCACGCCTGGTTATATAACCAATTAGGAGTCATCGCTAATTGGGCATCTTATATACAAAACTGGGAGCGCGCCATAGGAGCAGAAAAAATTCATGTGCGTACTTATGAGAGAGCGACTCTAATCCAACAAGATGTAAGAAGAGATTTCATAGAGTGGATTGGACTAGATAAATTGGAAGACAGGTTTGACTTCTCACAAGACGAACAAAATATTTCCTATTCGAACTATATTCTCGATCTAGCTTCTGGAAATTCAAACATCTTTAAAGATGTTCATGACAATGAGTTCTACCACTTTATTAAGCGCTATACACAAATGAGGTATAAAAAAGGTAGCTCCGATAACCTCTTAAACTTCGAACAAAAAGTTGCCGTATTGAACAGATATAGAGAAGGAAATGATTGGATAAGAGAGAACTATTTCCCCGATAAAAAAGGGTTATTTCAAGCCATCAAAAGGGAACCGAACGATCAATCGCCCGAAGATAGCACAGCAATGCAATTGAAGTTCATGACCGAACTTTTTTATAAGTCTATTAGACAAAACGAGCACGCATTACATGAACTTAAAAAAATCCTTAAAGAAAGCGGAACACTTTAGTAAATTCGAGTTTAGGTATAAAAGAGCTAAGCACATCCTAAGATCAAAAGGGTATAGAATATCAAAGTTACGTAAAGTTTATGATGCGTTTGATGATAAATTCTATGTCAATTTTAATCCTGAGCTTAGACTGAAAAAGAAGGATGCTTTCATCCATTTTATGACAGAGGGTTGGAAGCAAGGGCTAAACCCTTCACCATACTTTAATACTAAACATTATATTGAGAGCCATAATCTAAGTCTAGAAGGTGACGCTAACCCATTCATTGAATGGGTTTTGCATCCAAAAGAAACCCCCAATACGGGAAATTCAGCAGTCAAGGAGGGAGCACCTGTTTTAGATAACAGTGCTTGCGAAGAACAAAAATACTGCCTCCCTACAGTTGTTACAGACGCCTCTTTTAATCCTTTGGTCACTGTAATTATCCCAAATTATAATCACGCTGATTACCTTCAGGAACGTATAGAATCCATTCTTAACCAATCTTATGAGAACTTTGAGTTACTTATCCTGGATGACGTCTCTAAGGATAGTAGCCGAGAAGTTATTCAGAGCTATGCTGATAAGTATCCTGATAAGATAAGAACGTTATTTAATGAAACGAATTCAGGTAATGTCTTTAAGCAATGGAAAAAAGGCATTCAAGAGGCTAAAGGAGAACTTATCTGGATTTGTGAAAGTGATGATTTCTGTGATAAAGATCTTCTGAAGCATCTTACCCCCTATTTTTATGACTCTAGTGTTACGTTGAGCTTTGGTAGGATTCAGTTCGCTAACCATGATGGATCTCTTTTAAAGGGGGCGGATCATTATCGTGAAAATGCAGAAGCCGGTATCTGGAATAGTGTCTGTGCTAGGTCTGCGCCGCAATGGTTTCAAAATGGCTTTGGTGTAAACAATATCATTCCTAACGTCGGAGGGTGCCTCTTTAGAAATCATAAAATTCTTGATGCAGTTTGGGAGAAAGCCACTTCATTCTCCATCCTCGGAGACTGGTATTTATATCTTCAAATAGCAGGCGCTGGAAATATCGTATATGAGCCTGAAGCGGTAGCATACTTCAGACAACATAAGGATAACACCTCTGTCTTAGCTTTTAAAAAGAAGAGCTTTTATTTGGAGCATCACCAGTTCATGATTGAACTCTGTAAGAAATGGGATATTCCCTCTCAAACCATAGCTAAATTCTCTAAAGGCGTAAAAGCTCTCTATGAACATCAAGTGGAGAGTCAGGAATTCGGTAAATTTGAAGATTTTTTTGATGAAACCGCTCTCCAAAATACCCGTCGTGAAAACATTCATATCAACCTAGCATTTCTAGGGTTTCATGTGGGCGGAGGGGAATTATTCCCCATCAATCTAGCAAATGCCTATTATGATTTAGGGTATAATATCTCTATGACAGCATTTGATTTGACCATTAAAGCAGAGCAAATGGTAAATGCCCTAAATCCTAACATACCTGTTTATAGTTGCCAGTTAATAGCACCAAAAGTAGAGACCTTTGCTGAAGACCATGCCATTGATATTATTCACTCTCATATGGTCTGCCTAGATAGCTTTTTCTTAGAAGACCATACTAAGCCAAATTGTAAATATGTAGTGTCCCTTCATGGTTCTTATGAAGCATGTGATGTTGAAGATTCGAGAATAGATCACTATTTTCAACAGACAGATCAGTTCTATTACACCGCAGATCGTAACCTCTTACCATTTAAAGATAGAGATTTTTCCGAATCTCACTTCCTTAAAATGCCTAATGCCATGCCATATGATGAAAGGGAATACCCTCAGTCTAGGCAAGATCTGGGTATTACTGATGACGCTGTAGTTTTCACCCTTGTGGCCAGAGGGATAAAACGTAAAGGATGGAGAGCCTCTATAAATGCTTTTGTGCAGCTTTTAGAGGAAGGTACTGATGCCCACCTGCTACTTTGCGGAGACGGTGATATTGTTCAAGAACTCAAGGAAACCCATGAGAAAAATGCCCGCATTCATTTCTTAGGCTTTCAGTCTTGTATACACGGGCTATACCGAATGTCTGATGTAGCCTTAATCCCGACTCGTTATCAAGGTGAGTCCTATCCTCTCTGTTTAATACAAGCTATCCAATGTAACATACCGGTTATATCTACGGGAATTGGTGAAATAGAAAATATCGTGAAACAGTACAATGCAGGGATCGCCTTAGACGAACAGCGTAGCACTAAAGCCTTCACTGATTCTTTAGCAAAAGCCATGGCTCTTATGATAGAAAAAGATAATAGGTATGTGTTCAAACCTGGATTAGAAAATGCTAAGCTTCGCTTTAATATCTACGAACTGGCTAAAACTTTCAGGTCCAAATTCGACCAACTTCTTGAAGCTCCATAAAGGAAACCTAATCTGACCTCAGTAACTTCCTTAGTTTAGTCTTTCTTATGAGAAATTCAGGCTAGATAAACGTAAATTTCAGTGCATAGTTACAATTCTATAAAATGTATAAGACGCATATATTATTACTGCTACAAATAGAATGGTAGAAATCATAATGAGCTTGAAATAAGATTTGTTTTTATTCTTAGCCGATGTCTTGTAAATTCGAATTTTCTTTCCTTTGTGTGGATCGGTAGAATCTTGAGATTTTGGAGATATGTCACAGTCATCGCTATAGCTTTTTATTTCTTCAGATTGCTCAGTCTCTATGAACTTCTTAAACTTTGATTTTTCAAGAGGCTTCTTTCGTCGCGGTTTTAATACAAAAGAATCTATGCTTTGCTTCTTCATATCAAATTTCAGTTGCCATACGGGGCATTATCCATATTATTAGATAACCTAATTCTTTAGAATGGAGCAAATGATTTTTAAAAAAAGTATTAGCTCTTTTTCTACCGTTCTGTATTTCTCACAATGTGTCAGAGAAAGTTGTAAAAATAGGATTAATCGGGTTTGGAACTGTAGGTGGTGGTGTCTGCGGGCTCATTGAAAAGCAAGAGGAGCTTCTTAAGCAACGTTCAGGTGTTACCTTTGAGGTTGTTAAGGTTGCAATGAGAGACCTCAGCAAAAAACGTGACTTAGAGCTAGATCCTGAAAAATTAACGACAGATTGGCAAGATGTCGTGAATCACTCTGAGGTAGAAGTAGTTGTCGAGCTCATCGGAGGCACCACTGTGGCGTTTGATGTCGTCGCTACTGCGCTTAAACTCGGAAAGCCTGTTGTTACTGGAAATAAAGCTCTCTTAGCGGAGAGAGGAAAAGAGATCTTCGCGCTCTCCAAGCAATATGACGCTCCCGTTTACTTTGAGGCCGCAGTCGCTGGCGGAATCCCTATCATTAAGTCTCTTAAAGAAGCCTTCGTGAGTAATTCTCTCGTTAACCTTGCAGGAATCATTAATGGAACTTGTAATTACATCCTAGAACGCATGACTGAGGCGGGATTAAGCTATGATGCCGCTCTAAAAGAAGCAATGGAGCTAGGTTATGCAGAGGCTGATCCCACCCTAGACATAAACGGGTGGGATGCTGGACATAAGGCGATTCTACTTGGAGCAGTGGGTTATGGGTTTTTACCTAGTCACAAAGAAGTCTACGTGACGGGTATAGAAAGCGTTAAGTTAGAAGACATAAAGCTCGCGGACAGCTTAGGTTACTCCATCAAGCTCGTATCAGTAGTTAAGCCTTCCTCTGAAGGGGTCATAGAAATTAGAACTCAGCCTTCCCTTATTCCTAAATCCCATTTACTAGCAAAAGTAGACGGGGTCTTCAATGCCGTCTCACTAAGTGGTGATGCCGTAGGAAACTCATTCTTTTATGGTAGAGGCGCGGGTGCAGGGCCAACAGCCACCGCCGTCGTCGCAGACCTGGTAGATGCCGCTCTCGGAAGCAAGGCATTTTTACCATACGATGAAAGTAGCTATTCCGTCGCTCCGATTGAACAAACCGAAACCGCTTACTTCATCAGGCTAGATGTGAAAGACGAACCTGGCGTCATGGCTAAAATCACTTCCATCCTCGGCGATAAGGGGATCAGCTTCTCAGGTACCCATTCTAGCGTAGACCCAAACGCTCCAGATGCAGAAATGAAAGATGTCTCATTTATCACGCATAAAGCACCATTCGGAAAACTCCAAGACGCCCTACTAGCCCTAGAAAGTTTAGACTGTATTACAGCTAAGCCGACGGTATACCGAGTGGAATCGTTTTCTTAAAATAATAAGGTGATATTACACCCTTTATTGATTCATGACCTGAGCAATAACTTCAGGATAAAGTGTTCTCTCTGCTATCTGGATACGCTCATGTAACGATTTAGAAGTGTCCTCCTCTAGAACAGGAACTTCCGCCTGCTTAATGATGGCACCGGTGTCCATTCCATCGTCCACATAATGCACAGTACATCCAGTAACCTTTGCCTTATCAGCCAGAGCTTGCTCCCACGCAGCTAAGCCAGGATAGTGTGGAAGCAAAGATGGGTGAATGTTAAGAATTCTATTAGGGAATTTCTTAAGCAGAGGTGACCCTACCAGTCGCATGAAACCAGCGAGACAAATCACATCTACCCCTCTCTGTTTTAAATCTGCCGCGAGCCTTTCTTGCTCCTCTTTTGGAAACTTAGACACATACTCACCGCAATCAATGTGAAGAGTGGGGATACTTGCCTTCTTAGCCCGCTCCAGAATATAAGCATCTGCATTATCAGAGGCCACTACTGCGATCTCCGCCTTTAGAATCCCCTCCTTAATGGCATCTAGGATAGATTGCATATTTGATCCCGACCCTGACCCAAAGATTGCCAACTTTTTCATATGCACAAGTGAGCTTATTCTCTGTAAAATAGGAATAGAAAAATTTGCTTTTAGAGGAATTAGACTCCTAACTGCTACTATGCACGACTCTCGTATAGACTCTCTCGCTCATCAGCTCATCACCTACTCTGTAAATCTCCAAAAAGGAGAAAAGATTCTCATAGAACTTCATGATGTTCCAGAGGCGATTGGTTTATCTCTTGTCAGGAAGGTAAGAGAAATGGGAGGAACTCCATTTATTCGCTTACACTCGGCTCGCCTTTCTAGAGAGCTTCTCCTCCACGCCACCGATGAGCAATATGCGACCTCCTCAGAATTACTACTATCTGAAATGGAAAAAATGGACGCCTATATCGCGATCAGAGGTAGTCATAATACATCGGAAGCCAGTGATGTCTCTAGTGAGAAGAATAAGCTTGCGATGAAGCATATGCGCCCAGTTCTAGACCACCGCGTCAAGAAAACGAAGTGGTGCGTCCTCCGTTGGCCGCACCCCGCGATGGCTCAGCAAGCCAGCATGAGCACGGAAGCGTTCGAGGACTTTTACTTTGATGTCTGCCTCTTTGATTACCAATCGCTTCTTCCTGGTATGAATGCGCTGAAAGACCTCATGGATCGCACCGATAAGGTGAGACTCATCGGAACCGACACTGACCTCACATTCTCCATTAAAAACATTCCAGCCATTGTCTGCGCAGGGAACTATAATATCCCTGATGGAGAAGTCTTTACCGCTCCCGTCATCGATAGTGTGAATGGCGTCATCACACATAATGCCCCAACCGTTTACCGCGGTATCCACTTCGATGGTATCCGCCTAGAATTTAAAGATGGTAATATCATTAGCGCGATTGCGGACGGAGGTAAAACGAAAGAACTAAATGAAATTCTAGATTCAGATGATGGCGCACGCTTCGTCGGTGAGTTTGCCATTGCGATGAACCCTGTCATTAAAGAGCCGATGCGTGACATCCTCTTTGATGAAAAAATAGATGGCTCCTTCCATTTTACTCCTGGCCAAGCATATGAAGAGGCGGATAATGGAAACCGCTCACAAGTGCACTGGGACATGGTAAGTATCCAGCGTCCAGATTATGGTGGCGGTGAAATACTCTTCGATGGTGTTTCTATACGTAAAGATGGTCTCTTTACTATTGATTCGCTCAAGAGCTTAAACCCGTCTTAGTGATTGATTAATCATTTCACTATCTGCACTCGGTCTCCTACCTTAGCTTCTCCCCAGAAATACCGCGCAGTGGACGCAGGAAGGCGGATACAACCATGAGAGGCGAAGCGTGAGTATGTGTTCCCCTCGTGGAAACCGATAGCGCTACAGGAGAAGCGTTGAAAATATGGCATAGGAGCTTGATCATAAATATTAGACTTCTTATGCCGTGTCCTATCCGTGATGACGTAGTTGCCAGGAGGTGTGCGGAACCCACTCTGACCTGAGGAGACACGAGAGGTTTTAATTAGCTCATCATTCTTATAATAACGCACCTTTTGTTCTGAGAGATCTATGATGAAGTTTCTTTCCTGTTGGTCATCTCTATATGGAACTCCTATCAAGAGCTGCTGCATCTTCACATCCTTATTATTAGCGGCCATTTGGATTGGGTAGACTTTGTATCGCGTATCGGTTCCCTGAAATTTATCTGCTCCGTTCTCTATAATTTTCTCCGCCACTTCTAGCTCTTTCATCATCACCGCTGCCATTAAAGGAGTAAGTCCTTTCGTATTCCTACAATACCAATCAAAGTATCCCTTCTTACCGAATAACACTCTAAACTCCTCTGTTACTGGGTGTGCCATTATTGCACTGTGGTCAGCAGGGTTTTTAGGATAACTCAGTAGCGTGAACGCAGGCTGAGTATGTTTTAGCGCGATAGCGGTAATCAGTGCGGATTGCCCTTCCTTACCCTTCAGTTCTGGATCTGCCCCGTAGTTTAAAAGCTCTGTAATAAGGTCGCTCTTATTTTCTCTCACCATTTCTATAAGGGGAGTGTCACCTTCCTTACTGATTTGGTTAGGATCCGCTTTAAGCTCTAGAAGCCTACGCACCATCGCGTAATTCTTCTTTTTCAGCGCCACCCAAAGAGCATCGGTCACATTTGTGTCTTTTTGTAGAATGAGCTCTGCTTGTAGTATCTTGTCATTATAAACCAGCCATTGAAGCGCACGCCACCCACTGGAGTCTTTAGCGTTTAAGTCAACTCCATGATGTAAAAAGGCCTCAACAAAAGTAGCTTCCTCCTCAGCAGTAAGGTTCATGTTAGGAAGCACCTTACAAAAATAAGGGAAAATAGGTTCCCCCGAAGGAGTCTTACCATTCGGGTCAGCCCCCGCTTCTAAGAGAGCATTTCTTACCTCATGGTGCCCCCCTTCTATAGCAATGAAAAGCGCGCTTTTATTCTCTGAAGAAAGCGCGTTGGGATCTGCCCCATGATTAATGAGTAACTGCGCTTTTTTCAGCTCTTTAGATTCCAGAAAGTGAATCAATGCTAGCTCACCAGATGAATGTAAAAAATTGGGATCCGCCCCATTAGCGAGTAACTCGTCCGCGAGTTCTAATTTTCCCGCCTCTAAGACATAATGCGTTACTGGCATCTGCTTAGCATCTAGAAAATTAAGATCTACCCCACTCTCTATAAGGTCATGCACTGTTTCCCAGTCCTTATTCTTGACTGCTACATGAAGAACCGAATCCCTATCCTCATTTATAGAATCAGGATCATTAAAGTCTACTCCACTTTTCTTTAGTAATAAGAGAGTATCACGATCTTTTTCTGCTACCGCCGTCTTAACTTCTAACGCACTAGCTGGGATTTCTAAGCTCTCTAATTTACGTAATGCCCTATTTTGCTCAGACCAAAACTCTGTCTTATACAGGTAAAAAAAGAGCCCAATGACAAGCGCCATTAAAACTGCTGAAATAAGAAGAAGTCTTTTTATCATAATTCGTATTATCTCCATAGACTCTAAAAAATGAACATGAAGCACATTTTTTTACGATGTTTTGTGAATGACGTATTATGGTGAAAGGTCTCATATTTCGTAAGAATAATGCTCGTCATGATCCCTCGTCCTGAACTAACCTTCCACAAATCTTATGAAACGGTCATTCTTTCTTACTCTCTTAAGTCTCGGTCTATTTAGTCTTCTTTTTTCAGGTTGTGCAGGCAGTGGCGGTGCCTCTTCTGGAGGTGGGCTAGTGAGTGGCGGCACGATAAACGGCATTCCTGATTTCCCTAGAGAATTTCGCAGTGCCTGGTCTGCTTGTATTTATAATATAGACTGGCCTAGTAGTAAGGGGCTCAGCGCAGGGGCACAAAAGGCACAACTACTCAGCATTCTTAATAAGATGGAGTCCATGAACATGAACGCCATCATCTTCCAAGTAAGACCTCATGCGGACGCAGTTTATCGCTCTAGTAAAGAACCTTGGAGTCCATGGCTTACAGGAACTATGGGGCGCTCTCCGGGGTATGACCCTTTACAGTTCTGTATAGATCAGGCGCATGCACGAGGGATAGAAGTTCATGCTTGGTTTAATCCTTTCCGTGCGCTCCCAAATGCAAGTATGCCTACTTCCTCAAACCACATCACACGCACAAAACCAAGCCTCATCAAGCGCTACTCTAATTATAAGTGGATGGACATCTCCAAGTCTGGCTCACGCCAAGTTGCTACAGATGTTATCATGGACGTAGTAAATCGTTATAATATAGATGGTGTCCATCTCGATGATTACTTTTACCCCTATCCTAAGTCCGGAGCAGGAAGCTTCCCAGACGGAAAATCGCCCTCGCAACGTCGTGGCTATGTGGACGCCTTCGTTAAAAACCTCTATAGCTCCGTAAAATCTAAAAAACCATGGGTGCGCGTGGGGATCTCTCCCTTCGGCATATGGCAGCCTGGAGTGCCTTCCACCATTGAAGCTAGTGTTAGTGCATACGAAGATCTCGCAGCAGACTCACGTAAATGGTTAAAGAGCGGATGGGTAGATTACCTCATGCCTCAGCTTTATTGGAGAGATTACCCTGCAAAACAAAGTTTCTCTACTCTACTTAGCTGGTGGAGAAGTCAAGGCTCACGCCCTGTCTGGCCTGGTATCGCCACCGCACGCATTAACAGCAGTGAAGACCCTGGACGTCCCGCCTCAGAAATCACTAAGCAAATCGCCCTCTCACGCTCCATAGGAAATAATTGGGTCGGTCACGGACACTGGAGCGTAAAATCCCTCATGCGAAATCGTGGGGGCATTTCTACCACTCTAAAACGTAGTGCATACGCACAACCAGCACTCGTTCCTCCTATGCCATGGGCAGGAAGCTCTAATCCTATCACCCCAAAGGTCTCACGCTCAGGAAACACTGTAAATTGGTCTGCTAACGGAGCAAATAACGTCGCCATTCAAATCCAAAAAGGTGGCCAATGGGTCGCGTATGACATCTTACCTTCTTATAAAGGGAAAACTTCTCTTCCAGCTGGGACAACGGCAGTAGCGGTAAGATCTGTAGATAGATTTGGCAATACTTCTGCGCCTGTCGTAGCACAGTAAAAATATACAGAGCGGAAGTGGTGCCCCGCATAGAACTAAACCTATGCGGAGATAATTTTTTCTATCTCTTAGTCTTTCTTACTAGCTCTAGGAATTCCTTACGTTGAGGGTCATCTTTTAGATTTTCTCCTGCGATTTCCTCTACTGTAGAAAAGTCTGCTGTCCCAGTATACTCTGTATTACGCAGAAGCATTCCGTAAAGTGCGATAGATGAAGCAAAGCGGAAGTCCTCGCTGGCGTGAGAGAAGTCCATTCCACTCTCATTTATTGGGTATTCCATTAAGGTGCTTTGGGTCCCTTCAGGCTGTTTATACCTTAGCTTTAGGGTTAGCAATTCTTCTATGGCTTCAGAAAAATAGCGAGCACTTGGTTCAGTGCTTAGTTTCTCTTCCTCACCTGACTTTCCATACTTGAGATCATACACCACGGGTTTAGCCTTTCCAGGCACCACTTCATAAAGAGCGGTCACGGTGTGTCCTGCTCCGATCTCTCCCGCATCTACGCGGTCATTATTAAAGTCCTCGTCCTTCAGCTGACGATTTGCATATCCAATAAGGCGGTATTCGGAGACTTCTGCAGGATTAAACTCTACTTGGATTTTCACGTCTTTAGCAATCGTGACGAGTGTTCCTGTAAGCTCTTTACCAAAGACGCGATGTCCCTCTTGCTGTGAATCAATAAAGAAATACTGCCCATCGCCATCATTCGTAATCTTCTCTAGCATTCCGTCATTTAAATTTTGTCCAAGCCCAAGAACCGTAAGGTAAGTGCCTTTTTTCGCTCCTTGCTTAACTATGCTCAGTAACTCCTCATCACCTCTAACTCCGACGTTAAAGTCGCCATCCGTAGCGAGCAACACGCGGTTCACGCCCCCTTTGAGGAAGTTCTTATTCGCTAAGCTGTATGCCAGCTTAATTCCCGCTTCCCCGTTCGTGCTTCCACCAGAGCGTAGGGTCTCGATCGCATTAAAGATCGCAGGACGTCCTTCCGCATCCGCCTTGGTGGGCTTCAGCGCGATTCCTTCAGATCCCGCATAGGTCACTATAGATACCGTATCTCGCTCATCTAGGTTCTCAATTAACTCCATAAAAGAAGCCTTTAAGTAACCCAGCTTCTTAGGGTTATTCATCGATCCGGAGACATCACAAAGAAGAACGAGGTTCGTGCTTGGACGATCTGAGTTATCAATCTCCTTACCTTTTAATCCAACCTTAACGAGACGGTTCTCCGTATTCCACGGGCAACTAGCGATCTCCACATTCACCGCAAAGGGATGCGTATCCACAGGGGTGCTGTAATCATAAGAAAAGGCATTAATAAGCTCCTCTATTCGCACGCTATCGGGATTAATCTGAATGCCACGATTAATGTTATTCCGTAGGTTCGTATAACTCGCGCGATCCGTATCAATCGAAAATGTAGATAATGGACTTTCCAAAGGCGATTTAAATGGCTGATCGATCAACTGATTATGACGGGCATTTTGATTATGTGGCTCCCCTAGTTCTGCTCTTTCAGGAGCAACACAATCTAGTGGTTCTACAATATTAACTGGGCGTTCAACACTCTCTATATCGACAATAGAAGACTGCCTCTTACGAGATAATGACTCTACCTGAGAATCAGCACCCGAATCACCAAATGCAATCAAATCCCCCTCTGCAATTTTTGCATTACCCTCAGGATTTACTTGAAAAGCTTGAGGTGCTGGCGCAGCTGCCTCATTGAGAAATTCTCTATCTTTTACCTCTCTTACAGTGAGAGTCTCTTTCTTTAATGGCTGCTTCCATAATGCAGTGCCGATGAGCGTAAGCCCTAGAATTAAACATGAGGCAACAGCGAGGCGTTTCCACAACGGTGGTGCAATGACGTTGCCTGGTATCTCTATCTGAGAATCTATATTCTCTAGGAACTCCTGATCTGGAGTATTATTAGGGACGCGTGCATCTTCTGCAAGTATCGCATCCATTAGCCTTTCTTTTGAGTCTTCTTTTTTCATTTTAAAATTTGGTAGGGGTAATTCGGTGAATCAGGTTATGTTTTATGCGGAATGGATGATACAATCATGAAGGATCAAGCGCACTCGGCTCAGGCGTTTCCTTAGAGTAGCGGGGTGGATGCCTAGCTCCTGACTGGCTTCCTCACCTTTATATCCTTGATAATAGGTCAGCTGGATCACCTTTCGCTGGTCAAAGGAAAGCTTTGCTAAACATGCCTTCAGTAAGGAAAAATTCGGCTGCTCCTGTGGGCTAGAGAAATGGTGCTCTAAAAATTCGAGATGAGCATCATCAAGTGCTACTTCGGAACGCTTCCCACCTTTCTTAGACTTCGCCCAATCACGCATTTTATTTCTAAGAATCCCTCTCACCCAAGTGCCAAAGTCCGCGCGTTGCGCATCATAATCAGAAAACTTATGCCAAGCAGTAAGCGCCGCTTCTTGCACAATGTCTCTCGCCTGATGCGTATCAAAAACGATAGAGCGGGCGTAAACGAGGAGGTCTCTATGATGAGTGGTCAGTTCATTGGTGAACTCTTCTTTCAGAATAGAAAGGGGGCGGGAGGGAGTAAAGGGAACGACTTTATCGTCCGCTACCTCATGAGGATTAGGTGGAGTATCTTCCATCGTTGCTAGAGTATTCATATTCACCCTCAATTGGAGATAGGGAAAGGAAATGTGACCGATTATTTTATCCAATTCTTCATCACTAGCTTGTTCACACATTTTGAGGCTCACACTCAGACCGGGAAAAAGATAGCCAAGACAACTTTGACTGCATAGATAATAGTAATCATGCGCTCAATGACAGGATTTGGAAGAGGAGAAGCCTCTTCAGAGAATTATATCGTTTCCATAGAACTTTCTTCAGTAAACCGAAAGCAGGCTGAAGTAATCACTAATCTACCTAAGTCTCTGGCTGAACATGAGCCAAAGGTAAAAAAGCAAATACTCAAAGTCATCTCACGTGGGCGGGTAAATGCTAATATATCTATTGCAGCCAATGACTCTTTAGAGGCTGGTCTAGCGCTAGATTTAGAAAAGGCGAACGTTTTGGAGCACCAGTTCTCCTTACTCTCTAAGCAATTAGGACGGGAGATCATCCCTAATACAACGGATTTCTTACGCATCCCTAATGTTTTTAAAACCGTAGATTTAGATGCAGATCACATTCTCCCTCTTTTAGAAAAAGCATTAGCGAACGCCCTAGGAGTCCTAGTCGAAATGAGAAAACGGGAGGGCGCGGATCTAAAAAGAGACTGTAAAGAGCGTATAGACGTCCTCACTGAGCTATTAGAAAAGATAACCGCTCATGCCCCACTGGTATTAGAAAACCATCGGGAAAACCTCATTAAGAAGCTTCAAGACCTTGATCTCCCTATAAAACTAGCAAACCTTGAAGAGGATGAACGTATTTTAAAGGAGATCGCCCTCTTTGCTGATCGGTGTGATATATCGGAAGAAATCACGCGGTTTCACTCCCATCTTGATAAATTCAAAGAATATTTAAGCTCTAATTCAGCAATAGGGCGTTCTTTAGATTTCCTTTGCCAAGAGCTTCATCGCGAGCTGAATACGATTGGCTCTAAAGCAAATAATGCGGCTCTTGCACACTATGTAGTTACGGGGAAAACAGAGGTGGAGAAGATTCGTGAGCAGATTCAAAACGTGGAGTGAATTCTTTTTACAGTGCCTTTTAAACTTTAAGGCATCTTAAATTCTGTAGCCTCTTACCCTCAGCTTCCCATTGGAGCTGGAAGTCAGACTTTGGGTAAAAGAAATCTTCTTCGGTCCATGGAACCGTTCTGAATTGATCATACGCCTCCATTTTTTCCTTCGCCCAGTCATAGTATTCATCATGATCCGTGCGAAAGAGGAACTCTCCGTCTGGCTTTAAAAGCTCATGCACGGCGTCAAAGAAACGTGGTTGCATGAGACGATTCTTATGGTGCTTTTCTTTCGGCCAAGGGTCCGGGCAAATCAGGTGAACCCGAGAAAATGATTCCTTAGGGAAAAGCCACTCTAGCGTGTAAAGTGTTTCTAGGCGCAGGACTTTCACGTTTGTGAGATCTGCTCGGAAAGCCTTTTTGCACACCTTTTGCACTCTACCTAGTAGTCGCTCCACACCGATGAAATTTCTCTCAGGGTATTTCTCTGCAAGCTGAATTAAAAATGAGCCGTCTCCACACCCTAAATCTATTTCAATAGGAGCCTCCCTCTCAAATAGTTCCTTTAAACTCTGTCTAGAAAAAAAATCACGGGGGACATACTCATTTGCATAAACATCACGTCCGAGCTGATCAGAGGATATTTTATTTATAGGAAAAGTGACTTTCATGAAGAGAACTATGCTTGACGTGGCTTATCACGTAGACATATGTTCTCCAAACACCAAATAGCAAGAACTGTGGACTTAAAAGATATTCGTAAACTGGTAGAGCTCATGGACGATCATGGGTTATCTCACTTTCGCCTAGAAAAAGAAGAGTTCGAGCTAGAGCTTAAGAAGGGCACTGACGTTGAGGCGGCTAAGGCCTTACTCTCTGCGATGCCTTCTGTCTCTGCTGCACCAGCAGTTACGGCGACAGCACCTGTAGCGGCACAGCCCGCTGGCGGAGATTCTCAAGCAGCCGCTCCAAAAGGAGACTCAATCACATCTCCTATGGTAGGAACTTTTTACGGCAAGCCTTCACCAGAGGCGAATGTCTTCTTAAACGTCGGAGATACAGTGAGTGAAGGCCAGACTATTTGTATCATTGAGGCCATGAAAGTCATGAACGAGATCAAAGCTGAGAAATCAGGTGTCGTAACAGAAATCTGTATCCAAGATGGGACACCTGTTCAGTATGGAGATGACCTCTTCCTTTTAAGTTAACCTTCTGTCTATGTTTAGTAAGATTCTCATTGCGAACCGAGGAGAAATTGCCTTACGCATCATTAGAGCGTGCCGTGAGTTAGGGGTAACGTCTGTCGCTGTATATTCAGAAGCAGACGTGGATTCCATGCATGTGCAGCTAGCAGATGAAGCTGTTTGTATTGGTGCCGCACCTAGCTCTGAAAGTTACCTTAAGCAGGATCGTATTTTAGCCGCCGCCGAGATCGCAGGTGCAGAAGCGATTCATCCCGGATATGGATTCCTCTCTGAAAACGCTCGCTTTGCTGAAATTTGTAAAAACTCTGGCATAAAATTTATTGGTCCATCAGCGGAGGTTATCAGTAAAATGGGTGATAAAAATACAGCGCGTGCTACTGCTGTAGCTGCTGGTGTCCCTGTTACCCCTGGCACGGATGACATATTGAAAGATGCTGCTCACGGGCTGCAGGAAGCAAAGAGGATAGGGCTTCCCGTAATGATTAAGGCAACAGCTGGAGGCGGAGGCAGAGGAATGCGCCCTTGCTTTAAAGAAGAGGAATTTGAAATGCTTTATAACCAAGCCTCACAAGAAGCGATCGCCTGCTTTGGAAATGGTGACTGCTACTTAGAGAAGCTGGTAATGAAGCCTCACCATGTGGAGTTCCAAGTCTTTGGCGATAGCCACGGCAATTACCTTCATCTGGGGGAGAGAGACTGCTCTATGCAGCGCCGAAACCAGAAAATTATTGAAGAATGTCCTAGCCCTCTTCTCACAGAAGAGCTTCGTAAAAAAATGGGAGATGCATCCGTAGCCCTCATTAGAGAAGCTGGATACGAAAATGCTGGAACCATTGAGTATCTCGTAGACGAGAAGGCAGAAAATTTCTACTTTATGGAGATGAATACTCGTATCCAAGTAGAGCATCCTGTAACTGAAGAAGTAATGGGATGTGAACTCATTAAGGAGATGATCCGTGTCGCCGCTGGACAACCCTTCTCTGAACACGTTTTAAACGCTGCACCTAGAGGGCACGCCATCGAGTGCCGTATCAATGCCGAAGACCCTTATAATAACTTTTCCCCTTCACCAGGAAAGATTGACCTCTGGTATGCTCCAGGCGGTAAAGGCGTTCGAGTAGACACTCACGTCTATTCTGGTTACACAGTGCCTCCTTATTATGATTCCATGATCGCCAAGCTCATTGTAACGGCTGCGACTCGAGAGCTTGCTATTAAGCGTATGGAGCGTGCATTAAAAGAATTTATGATTCATGGTATTAAAACCACCATTCCATTTCAACTAGAGATCATGCGACACCCTGATTTCATCAATGGAACATACGGAATTGACTGGGTAGGTGAATACATCAAAGAAACCCAAGGGTAGGCTAATTCTCTAAGCTACCCTTCATTTCTCCATGTCGTGCCGGCTTCAAAACGCTCTCCTCTATGGAATCATTGATCTCGGGTATGTAAAGCCTGAGGATATTTCTGAGCGCACTACTCAGCTCTTAGAAGGAGGGGTAGATATATTACAGCTCCGAGCAAAGAATCACGCTGCTGAAGACATTAAGATTTGGGCAGAGCAAATCCTTCCGCTCTGCCGTGAGGCCAATATCCCATTCATCGTTAATGACTTCCCTGATATTGCGAAAGAAGTAGGTGCTGATGGCGTCCACATTGGTCAAGAGGACGGTAGCTTAGCTAGCGTTAGAAAAATTGTTGGTGAAGGAATGATTGTGGGACGCTCTACGCATAATCCAGAACAGGCAAAAGCAGCACTCATGGAAGGTTTCGACTATATTGGTTTTGGTCCAATTTTCCCAACCCCTACTAAGAAAGGTCGCCCTGCCATTGGTCTACAAAATATTGATGAAGTGCAAAAGTCTGTGGGGAGTGAAATTACGATGTTTTGTATAGGTGGAATAAAGCCTGATAATTTAGGCACAGTTCTTAACGCGGGCGCTAAGAGAGTAGTAATCGTATCTGGCATACTCACTGCAGATAATCCTACATCAGCTACCGAATCTGTAAAAAAGCAACTCACAGAGTAGATTTACCTTGAGTTTTTCACTGGCGAATCGACAATTATCACGAGACTGCTGTGTTCGGCACGTTCGTGGATAAGACCCTGACCGATACATATATTACGGGAGCTTAACGTCGATTGCTAAGAATGTCCTGCCTTAGTTGGACTGCATTTGCCGCGACACCGCACCCACTTTTTGAGACTACTGGTAAGTGGCTCTCTTCCACGCTCGGCACAGCGGTTTCTTTCCTTTAAGGTGAGGCTAGTATCTCGAAGATTAAGAACCTTTTATACTGTGAAGGTTTTCGTTCTAATTTTTTTGCAACTTTTATCTCTATAAGGTGTTATATTAAATGACGGTTAAGACATCATGAAAGAGGAACAACATCAGAATACTCATTCTCCTAAGGATGACGCTTTATGGGAGCTTTTAGCAGAGGCTAAGCCTACAAAGGCGAGCCCAGTATTCGCACAAAACGTTCTTCGTGAAGCGAGGCTTTCAACAAATGAAAAGGATTCCCCTCTCAAAAGGTTCTTCAAGCCTTCTATTTTCGTTTCTTCTGCCGCATTTGCAGTCTTACTTATTGGGCTTATCTCTTTTAATACGCTTCTCCCAGATCAAGATGTTTCTATATCTCAGGTGACAACAGAAAATACCATCGCTGAAGATACGGTAGCAACATGGATAGATGACACCCTCTTAACCGCGGCGATCGAAAACCCTGAGCTCTTTAGTGAAGAAGAGATAGTGGCGATGATATTTTAGTCCTAGCCTAACTTCTGATAGATAAGTTTTCCCTCTTATTAGAGCTTGGAGTGGATAGTTATCGTCTTTCCATTTGAGCTTGCTACTATCCGCTCATTTGGGACGAGTCTCTTCACAATCTCACTCGCTTTTTTCTCAGAAGAAAATTGAAGTTCCCAAATATATTGTAGGTCTGTTCCTTTGCCTTGGAAACGTATTCCGTCCGCTATCAAATCCAATTCATCAATATTAATTCCTGTCACCTTACTGATCAGGTATGCTCCTAAGCGATTGTCATATCCTTCGGTTTGAGGCGCTTTATAAGCCCTTTTTTCATCTGTGTATAGACTAGGAGTCAATATTTGAGCCATAGAAAGAGGAGGGGCGGTAATTGCCTTTGTGTAGGGTTGAAACTGCTCTGCCTTATAAACCTCCGCAATAAAGGGTTCACTTTTTAGAAGCAGCTGTTCTACGATATCACTATATGGGGCAGGCAAGGGCTTCCGATTCCTAAACTGAACCGCAAAGGTTTCCATTGGGAGAAGATCTATAAGGCCGATAGAACCATAGAATTGCGCGAAGGATTGGCGTAACCCCAAAATCAAAGAAAGCCTTGCTAGTATCTCATCATAACTCGGATTTCCCTTATGAATTTGCTCACCCATATTCACTTCTTGGTGGAAAAGGAGATCATAACAGGCAATCGCGATTTGGCGTTGGTTCTCCTGCACGGAGAGATCCAAGTCCTCTAAATAGTAAATCACTTCTCCAGTAGAATCAGAAAATGCCGCTGTCCAGTCCGCCAGATACTGATTCGTCACGGGTAAAATATTCTCCGCATCAGGCATGTTAAAACTCTCTAAGAGTAACTTGATATTATTCAGCCCTTTTACTCCATTAAAGTATTTCAGTAGCATTTCACTCCGTTTCAAGAAGAAGTCTTCCTTAGTCATGGGCTCGAACTTCACCTGCTTAAGAAGTCGGACGCGGAGTAGGGAGCACACTTGCTTAATGATCGTGCGGGGCGTCACCACTTGGAGGAGGGCTTGATCTTCTGGCTTCAGCTTTTCTAGCTTCGCATCTTGCAATCCGTAGAGGAACTGCGCGTAGGTAGAGTTCGGGGCATCTGTCCCTGCACCCTTGACCCACAGCTTACCTGTCATTACCAGCGGCTCACTAATGTATTCATACTTCTTCTTTCCAGGCTGACGCACATACACGATCTCTTCCTTCATCGGCGACTCACAAAAGTTACACCCATTTGAGGACGGCATCAGCATGAACTCCTTCAGGTTTTCTAAGTCATTAAAGGGCACCATGTAGCCCGCTATGCGAACCGTTTTCCCATTCAGTGACTTAATCTCATCCGCCACCACGGGCTCACCAGATTCCGCTTCATAATAGACATCCGCAAGCGCGTCTAAGGTCATGATTGGAGCTTCCTCTGCTTTTAGTGCCAAAGGCATTATAGATAGCAAAGCCAGCAAGAACGTGCTTCTCACATTTATGGTCATTACATTCATTGAGTACCGACGAGTAAACATCAATGATTATGGGTTGGATCTGTGCATGTAGAAGGATCATGCCCATCGTTAATTCCGACGTGAACATGAGGCACTCCTGCGGTTTCCATAAGCTTTGCTACGATAGGGTGAATACTCTTAGAAAGCCCATCTAGTTCGTCATGATCAAGAGTCTCTAGTTTATCTATATCTGTAATGAGTGAACGAAGGTCTTTTAGTAACACCTTCACTTGCTCAGGATTATTAGCATTCGTGGGAATAGTCTTGGAAACCTTTTCGATGGTCGCCTTTGCTTCATTAAGCAGCTCTTTCTGCATCTTATGATCATGCTCGAAGGCGGCATTTTCCACCGAAATACTGAGGTTGTCGAGATCGCTTAAAGCGCTCCACTGAACGACTTCTTTCTCTCCGCATGAGCAGAGAAAAACGGCACTGATTATAAGTAAAATACGTTTCATAAAAGGATTCAAGCTACTATGTTCTTACGTATTAGCGACATGATCGCCTTAAAAAGGAAGGCAAATAAGAAAAATATAGTTAGAGTCAGCACGATCCCCGCCTCTGCCGGCAGATCCACGTAATAGGCTAAGCAAAGTCCAAGAGCGGCACCCACTGCACCCAGAATACCACTTGCAAGAAAGAGGGTGCGGGGACTGTTAGTAAAAAGCCTCACCGTGGCACCCGGAGTAACGATCAAACCTATAGAGAGAATGCACCCTACCGCTTGTAAGGTGGTCACTAAAACTAAGATCAAAAGGGTAAAACTCCCATACTGAATCCAGCGCACGGGAACGCCTAAGGTTTGCGCCACGTTTGGCTCGAATAAAGTCAGTAAAACTGGGCGTTGAAAAAGAGTTAGCATTACCACAGCAAGCAACCCAATCCCAAAACTCATCCAGAGATCTAACTCAGTCAGCCCTAAAATATTTCCAAAGAGCCAGTGTTCCAGTTCATCCGCTTTCCCGAGTCGGTTTAGCAACATGATCCCGAGAGCGAAAGCTCCCGTGTATAAAATGGAAAGCGTGGTATCTTGGGAGAGTTTTGAGTGGCGTGCTAATAGAAGCGAGAGCACCCCGATAACCACCGCCATAATCACCGCCCCACCAAAAGCACTAAGCACAGTAAGTCCTACTAACATCGTCGCTAAAACGATCCCAGGCAAAAGCGAGTGCGAGAGCGCAGAAAGCTTTAGGGGGCTCCTGTTTAAAAGCACGAAGCCACTTGTGTATCCATTGGTAAACCCGATGATAATGCACGCCAGGAAAGCACGTTGGAATAAGTGGAGTTCAAACATATTATTAATAATGTGAGCAGTGAAAGAGATTGTTCACCTCCGGCATCTGCATGACTTGCTTACTCTCTCCGAATGCCACTTGCGCGCCATCCACGACCAGCGCGTAGTCAAAGAGCCGCGTAACCGTCTCCAAATTATGGTGAGACGCGATGATGAGGTGTCCTTGATCTGCAAGCATCTTGAGGGTATGTGCCAAGTGGGTGCGGCTCTCTGCATCTAGCCCATTAAAGGGCTCATCTAGTAATATGACATGAGCTTCTTGCGCAAGACAGCGGGCAATAAAAGCACGTTGCTGTTGTCCTCCGGAAAGGGCATCGATCTGGCGATCCGCTAAGTCCTCAATCTCCATGATATGTAGTGCCCCATCCACTTTCTCCTGATCTTTCTTAGAAAACTTTCGCCAAAACCCTACCTGCGGGTATCGCCCCATCGCTACCACCTCTCTGACCGTAATCGGAAAATCCCTTTGGTGACTGTCGACCTGAGGAAGATAAGCGATCTCATGAGACCACTGGCTGAGGGGTTTTTCTTGCCAATTGATCTCTCCTGTCGCTTGCTTTTTTAAGTTCGCGAGCAGTCTGAGAAGTGTGGATTTACCCGCACCATTAGGACCAATGATAGCCATGCGCTGACCACAAGAAATGGAAAAGTTCACTTCTTTAAGAACGGTGGTCTTGCCATAATTTGCAGAGACTTCGCTCAAAGAAAGATCATGCGTATGCGCACAGTGTGTGTCTCCACAATCGTTAGTTTTCATCAATATCCTCCAAGGTGAAAGTGATCTCCTGCGTGAGTCTCCTCTGCGCCCAGAGCGTGATCTCCTGCGCCGCCTGCCCTTCTGGCTCTATACTGACAAGAGCTGCTGTCTCTGGTGCATCATCCGCCCACTTTAAAATCAATTTCAGCGTAACGTCTTTTCCTACTTCCAGCTGCCCCTCCGCTTCCCTTTTAGAAAGATTATCTAGTTCTAACTCCTCTTTCCCACGAAAAATACGCACAGAACTCATTGGATGTGCACTTCTCACCGTTAACCAACACGGAATTCCTTCTTCCTCGACGATGTCTGTTTCAATCTCCACAGATTGCTCCTTTTTCTCAGGTCTGGTAAGAACAAACAATGCAGATCCCGCGCCCAGTCCGAAGAGGAGGGCGATGACGAGAGTCGCCTTAAGAGGAGAGCCGAACATATGAAAAGTGATTTACCTCAACGCTTTTACGATCGTTTCCACATTATGGTAAATCATATTATCGTAAGACGTATGGAGATGGTCTGCGTAAAGTGGCTTACCTACCACGGCGCCAGACTCTTTAGCGATTTGGCTTAAGGTTTTAGGGTTCGCCCCCACCTCTGGAAACACCGCTTTTACATTCTTCTCTTTGATTGCTTGAATCGTGAGAGCCAGCTGTTGTGCAGAGATCTCTCCCTCTTTGCTCAATCCTTGGATATACGCCGCTTCAAACCCGTATTCCTTACAAAAATAGGCAAAAGCTGCGTGCGCTGTAACCAACAAGCGACTTTTGCGATCAATTTGAGAAACTTGGCCCTTCACCCAATTATGCAGATTCCGATACTTCTGCCGCGTCGCTTCTCCCTTCTCCTTATAATACACCGCATTACTCGGATCTAGCTCCTCCAACTCCTTGTAAACGACCTTTGCAGCTCGCTCCATATTCTTCACATTGTGCCACCAATGTGGATCGATCGCGTTTCGGCTATGAGCGGCACAACAAGCATATATTTGATCCGCCGTCACCTTCTGTGAAGGGATCGTTCTGCCGACCTCTACGATTTCCTGACCGCTCTGAAGCGTTTCTTCGAGAGCGGGAAGGTAAGTCTCCAGCCCTTTCCCCATTGCAAAAATGGCTCGGCATTCCTGCATCTTCTTTAAATCTGCGGAGCGCGGCTGAAACGTATGCACATCCATGCTCTTCTTCATCACAGATACTACTTCCACTTTATCTCCTCCAATTTGGGTCAGTAAATCTGTCAGAATAGGATTAAGTGATGCCACCTTTACTTGGGAAAAAAGGGCACTTGTCATAAGTGCCCAGAATCCGAGTATGTATGTTATTTTTCGATACTCCATAAAATCGTTTTTAGCCGGAAGTGAAAATTAACGAATCTCACGCCCACCGTAGTTTAGACCAACTTGGAACCAAGCTCCAGATCTATCTTCTCCTGAGTCAAGCCAGTCATTGTTATACTGCGCGCGTGCGACACCGATCCAATTTTCATAAAAACTATACGTATAGGTTAAAGCGATAGACGCTCTTTGGCGTTCATCCGTTAATAACACTTCATCTAACTCAGAGCCAAACTGAATCCATTCATAACGTGCCCCTAGCGACCAGTTTTGATTAAACTCATATCGGGCAGATAAAAGAGCACTGTTATAGGTGTCATCATCTGTTTCCATCACGAAATATTCCCCCCTAAGTCTGAACGCTCTCCCGCCCAGTTCTAAACCGTTTTCGCGCCACTGATACGTATAATCTATACCATAGACTTCTCTGTCCGTTCCTCCACCTACATTCTTCGCATAGTTAAAACCTAGGTTGTTTTGGTGAAAGTCCGTCACGTTATAGTAAAAAAGCCCTCTCGCCGTAATGACCTCATCATTAAACCCTTCTTCCTCCTCTTCGTCGTGCTCGTCGTGCTCGTCGTGCTCGTCGTGTTCCTCGTGTTCCTCGTGTTCCTCGTGTTCCTCGTGTTCCTCGTGTTCCTCGTGTTCCTCGTGTTCCTCGTGTTCCTCGTGTTCCTCGTGTTCCTCGTGTTCCTCGTGTTCCTCGTGTTCCTCGTGTTCCT
>CALLLS010000062.1 GCA_938008215.1 uncultured Verrucomicrobiales bacterium
CTGGTAACGATGAATTAGGATAGCCAGTCCCATCTAACGCAGAATATCTTCTTAAAATCTCAGCCGAGTCATCTGGGAACATCTCCCCAAAACTCGTTCCCTGCCCATTCGCTAGCAAAAGCGAGAGCATCAAGAGGCTAAGGAAAGATTTGATCATATAAGGTTGCTACTAGTCTACTCTATACAGCCCCAGCAGAACAGAGATTTTTTATGAACCCGTCTTATTTTTAGGTGAGGGCATAGGCGCTAAACTATAAATTACGTGAATCTTGAAACATTACAGGGCTTACCTTAGTATTGTAGAATAGAAGAAAAAGTCTCCGTCATTATGCACCCAACAGGCAAGTAGACCTCTAATTAAAATACGCTATCAGCTTATTTGGGAGTGCATCTGGAAGGTATGCCTTTTTTCAGGAGTATTGTTACAAATGCGATGTAAGCGGTGAAAAACTTAAGGGAGAAGGCGCTGAAGGACTACACATGGTAATACAGCATTAAAGGTTCCCAAGCGGCCCTACCTTGCATGGCTTAATGATTTAATCTGATTTACCAACAGCTCATTCTATGAAGGGCATCCATTCTTGCTTGGATGTCTTCATGGCTTACAGAGCCGAGTTTACGTGTAGAAAAGTCTTCACAGGAAAAGCTAGAGGCAACTGATCCACGCACCATGGCATCTCTAAGCACAAGTGTCGTGAAGTCTAGCTTTTGGAGCGCAGAGAGATAGCCAGCCATCGCCCCTAGGAAAGAATCTCCCGCACCAGTTGGATCTACAAAGTTTTTCAGAGGGTATGCAGATACGCGGTAGAACTCATCATCGTTACCGAAGAGGTAAGATCCAAATTCGCCCACTTTAATGATAACGTGCTTCGGCCCTAGCGCTTTCATTTTCTCACCTGCGATGATAAGATTAGTCTCTCCAGTGAGAAGCTTGGCTTCCCCTTCGTTGACTACGAGGCAGTCTACTTGCTTAAGCACTTTATCCAGCTGCTCTCTAGCGATATTTATCCAGAGATCCATGGTGTCCGCGATGACGAACTTTTTCTTCGCGCTTATTTGAGAAAGCATTTGCAGTTGATTCTCAGGGGACATGTTTGCAAGCACCACGATCGGGGAATCAGAGATGGAGGAGGGCACCTTTACTTGCCAATCCTCTAGAACATTAATGGCGACATCCAGAGTTTCACGCTCTGCCATTCCTTCTTTATACTCACCAGTCCAAGCGAAAGACTCTTTCTCAGAATGCTCTATGCCCTCTATATTAATCCCTTTAGACTCAAACATCCCTAAAAATTCCTTTGGGAAGTCACACCCGACGACACCAACTAGGCGAGTAGTGTCGGTGAAGTAGGAGCAAGAAACAGAGGCAAATGCCGCTGAGCCACCAAGAACGTTATCCGCCGAGGCGTCTGGAGTTCTTACGTTATCGATCGCTACGGTTCCGCCTATAATTACTGGAGTGTTTTCTGACATATGGACTTCCTTAACCTCTCTTTTCTAATAACGCATCAAAAAATTTTGATAAGTTGATGCGTTTCTTGGAAGGCGATTAGCTTTCTTTATCTTCCTAGTAAGTCAAAAAGAGACTTCACGCCTTTCTCCATGAGTTCATTTCCTTTTTTCTGTAGATCACTAGCGGGAATTTTTTCTTGCTTGATAGAACCACCATCAGACTGAGCATTTTCTAAAATGCCCCTTACTCCATCAAGGATTTGTGTCGCTTTTTCAGGAGCTTTCATGAAAAAGGCTTTCGCAACGGCACTCATGATCCGTGGTGATAAGTCATCCTTCCAAGTGCCATCGACCTGGGTTAGAGAAACATTAGCCCAAGAGTAATCCTCTTCTTCCTTAGTGAAAACTTCAGCAGTCCCAGCTGGCATTTTATCAAGGACGGCATTATGCACCCCAATTTCTACGGTGCCACTACCACTTTCCCCATTGGTTAAGATGCTGCCTCGGGCTTTCAGAAAATCCTTACTTTCCACACGAATGTTATTTAGGGAAACAAGGTTATTAAGAATCTCATATGAATACTCACAGGTGTCTAAAGAGATTTGCCGAAACTTATTTATTCCTGTTTGTTTAGCAAGCATGTCGAGACCAGGTAGGGCGACTAGCATCCCGTTTTCTACCATTCCATCACCATAAACCTTTAATTCATCCCCTTTATTTTTTAGCGTGTAATCACCATTTATTTCCCCCTGCACCCTCTTTTCCCAATCTTTTTCCAAAAGCGTATATACGGGGAAGTCCTTTAATTCACCTTGAATAATAGCATCTCCAGTAAATGTTCCTTCTCCTGATAAGGTGATCTGAGCTCCGCCCTCGCCTGAAAGGATTCCCTCATTTATGTAGAAGCTCTTTGGTTTTACTCTTCCTTTTAGCTTTTGCACCGATAGTGGATAGCCTGGGAGTTGGCTTAAGTGAAGCTCTCCACGTGGAATTGTGAGTAGATAATCACTTCCCTCTCGGTCTAATTTAAGCTCCATATTTGACCAATGACCAAGGTTGCCATCCGAATCAAAGCTACCGTTACACTGCTCTACCCAAATAGCTTCTACCTCAGCTTTTCTGGGTAAGAATGCCTTTCCTGCATCTTTCCAGTCAAACTCTACAGGGATCGCTCCTGCATTATATTTAAGGGAGCCCTTTGGCGCTTTTCTCAAATGCAAGGAAAGCTCTCTCACGTGAATATCAGCCACACGCCAGACTCGGTCAAAAAAGCCTTTGGGATCTAGCTCTAGAGAAATTCTCTTCATCTCAAGATCTTGAAAGCCGTTTCCGGCAAGCACCTCCACACGTTCATTATCAAGCTTCCAACCATCCCACTTAGTTTCTGCCACTTCTACCTGTCCACCAAGTTTGCTGGATATTTCATATTTAAGGAGGGTCATAAATTCCTCACTACGGATGTAAGACTTAGTCCATAAGTAGCCCCCGATGATGGCGAGAAATAATCCTAAGAAACCAAAGAGAAAGAGCTTACCCAAACAGCCTTTTATTTTCATGCCTATATGTAGGACTTATTTTATGCTATCGCAAGACTTAGAGAGGGATTTTCGTGACGCACTATACGAGATAGAAAGCCTTAGTTTCTGTATGCTGTAATTTAATGGAGTAGTCTCTGAGATTTCGCTTTGCCTATGCGCATTTTTTGTCCAGTTTAGGAAATGCTCTCACTTCAATCGGTAACATCAACGGTTCGGGCTAAAGGTGAAGACATCGTTCTTATTAAGGACATAACTGCAGATTTTTATTCAGGGCAGTTGGTGGCTGTTGTCGGACCCTCTGGTTGTGGAAAGACATCGCTTATTAAAACCATCGCAGGGATAAATAGTATTTCGGAAGGGCAAATTTCTTGGAAAGGCGTTGATCTAGACGAGAAGGACTTTGAACCAAGTGAATTGGGATACGTGCCGCAGTTTTCGATCGCTTGTGAGGAGCTTACGATCATGGAAAATGTGCGCTATGCAGCAAACCTGAGAATCAGGACGAATTCTCAGGAAGATTTAGACGCGTATCTGGAGACTATTTTAACTCAAACGGGGCTTTTAGAGCTCGCTGATAAACCTGTGAAAGTGCTTTCTGGCGGGCAAAAAAGGAGACTGAGTTTAGCGATAGAGCTTGCTGCAAATCCTGATATTTTACTCTGTGATGAGGTGACTAGCGGGTTAGACCTAAACTCCGAGCGCCAAATTGTGAAGCTGCTCAAGTCCCTAGCGGTAGAGCAAAACAGGCTGGTGATTTCAGTTACTCATTCGTTGGAAAATTTAGAAGATTATGATGCGGTCGTTGTGCTCTTTGAAGGGGTGCTCGCATACAGTGGTTCACCAAAGAGGATTATGGATTACTTTAAGGCTAAAGAGCCGAGCGGTATTTACCATCAACTTCCGCAGTTAGCACCTGCTCATTGGCAAAAATCCTGGCAAGACTTAAGCGCAAGCTATCCTGCCAATATTCCTAAGCAAAAGGCTGATGAAGTAGTGACGCTAGCTGGAGCAGCGGGCTTTACCCAAACGATGATCCTTCTCGAAAGGCGTTGGAAAACATTCTTTAGAGATAAGACTCAGGTGCTGATTTCACTTGCTCTGATCATAGGCTTTCCTTTTCTTGTGATTCTCTTTTCGGAACGAGGAAGAGAACCGCTTCGTAAACTCTCTGATGCAAAGGAACAGAACCTTTTCTTAGAGCTTCAGAACCAAGCGGCGGTTCACCAAGATCAGCTCACAGTTGGGTCAGCAGTATCTGGGATCATTATGTTTCAGGTAGTGCTTTTATGTCTGATGGGTTCTAATAATTCGTCGCGTGAAATTGCGGGCGAACGGCAAATTTGGGAAAAGGAGCGGCTCGCAGGAGTTCGTCCATTATCTTACCTTTCGAGTAAACTCATTTTTTTAGGGGCCATGGTGTTTATTCAGTCTTCCGTGATGGCTTTTGCAGTGGAATTATTTTGGCAGTTTAGAGGAGATTTCATCATTCATTGGCTCTCTTTGATAATGGTGAATGCTGCGATGACATCTGTATGTCTCGCCATATCGGCGCTCTTTAAGAACCCTGCACAGTCTTCCTTACTTTCTGTTTACTTAGTCGGTTTCCAGCTTCCCCTTTCAGGCGCTATCCTTACTCTCCCCGCTTTACCAGAACTTATTACACGCCCCTTCATTTCTGCTTATTGGGCATGGTCTGGAAGTATTGACTCATTACAAGAAAACATCTACGGAGCAGTGCAAACGGTTAGTGGGACGAGCTTAAGTTATACGAGTAGTTGTCTCACCGTTCTCGCAGCACATATCATCCTTGGGGTTATTTTTTCTATTATTGGAGTAACCAGAACATGTTTGGATTAGAAATAGAAAAATTGAATTAATATGAGCCTACAACCCCTTAATCATATGAAAAATATTATTATTTTTCTTCTTAGTATTACTCTCATATTTTCCCATGCCCTAGCGGAGGAAGAGGCGAATAAAGGGAGCGAACTTGCCCCGCAAGAAGCAAGGATTATTGAGACCCTAGATGGGCTTATGCAACAGATCGAAGGAGTGAAATCTAGGCTTAAGCAAAAGACTACGGAAGAGGAAGAGCTACAACTTACCGATACCTTAGCGAGCTTAAGAATGGAGTTTGATGAGCTCCTTGCAGGCACTGAATCTGTGGCCTACTTTCAAACGACGCCAACTTCGGTAGGTCTTCAAGATGAACTTTTAGACATTTTTGATCCCCTTATTGCAGAGCTTAAAGATGCTACTTCTAACTCGCGTGAGAAAGAGCAGTTAAGAAATAAAATAGAGAAGTTAGAGGCTAAGAGCGCCGCTGCTCAGAGTGCGGTGGAAAGAATAGAATTTCACTTAGGGAAAGGCGATGCGCTTTCTTCAGGGTTAAAATCAGTCTTGTCTAGTAAGCTTGCGCTTTGGCAAACATTAAGTGAGCGTTCTCATTTAGAGTTAGAATCTACTAGAATTAAGCTAAACGAGAAAGAGAAAGGTTCGGTAAATGCTGTAGAATCTGCCTCTCAAGTAATAGGGAAATTCTTTAAGACCAGAGGCTTTCATCTCGTTCTCGCCTTCATTATCGCCCTTTTAGCGTACTGCTTTATTACATTTAGCTACAGGCTCTTCACTCAGTATAGCCCAACGCATAAAAAAGAAAAATACCTTGGGACTTCTAAGACGATAGATGGAGCAACGCATCTTATTTCTATAATCGTAGCTATCTTCGCACTTCTACTCACACTCTTTTTATATGATGACTGGGTGCTTCTTACCGCTGCGCTGCTTATTATTATAGGAGGGCTTTGGGCACTGAAAGATAAGCTAGCGGATCTGATGGAAGAGATACGTCTCATTTTAAACACAGGCGCGGTAAGGGAAGGGGAAAGGATTTTCTATGACGGCCTTGCCTGGCGAGTAGATAAGATACGCGTGTATTCTCAACTTGTTAACCCTCAATTGGATGGAGGAGCCATTCGGATTCCTATCAATAAAATGGTAGGGCTTCACTCTCATCCTGATAAAGGAAACCTTAAATTTTTTCCTACATCAAAAGGGGATTGGGTGATCCTCTCGGATGAGACGTTTGGAAAGGTTCTCCACCAGACTCCAGAGTATGTTGAGCTTGTTCAGCTTGGGGGAGCGCACAAAACATACCGCACCCAAGCCTTTTTAGATTTATCACCAGTAAACTTATCGAACTCCAGCTATAGAATAGTTTCTACCTTTGGAGTGGATTATAAACATCAAGCCGATGTTACCGAAGAAATCGCTAACCAGATGCAAAAAGAAGTAAAGGATGGTATTAAAGCATTCTTAGAGGAACCCACGAATCTAGTGAGATTAAAAGTGGAGTTCGCAAGTGCTTCAACTTCTTCTTTAGACTTTAAGATTATTGCAGATTTTAAAAGTGAGGTGGCGCCTAAGTATCACGAACTCAATAGACTGATTCAAAGGCAAGCTGTAGAAGCGTGTAATAAGTATGATTGGGAAATTCCGTTTACTCAGATCACCCTTCATCAAGCAAAATGGAGCTAGAGCTTTAATAAAAGAAAAAGAATCTTTTCACTTCTCGTTAATTTACCTATTTTATTAGGGATTTCATATGTCAAGGCGTGCTTCAAAAGGATCTAACCAATCCGCTCTCATCATTATAAGTTTACTCGTTATCGCACTATTTGCGGTAGGAGTGACGTTCTTAACCAAGAAAAAAGCGGCTTACAGTAGTCTGCCATCCTTACTGGTGAGAGACTTAATGGAAAATGGGAATAGTCTACGCGGGAATAAATACCAAGTAGAAGGCAAAATAGAAGAACGTTGGGTGAAGAATGCTTACGAAGGATTGCACCTCTCAGTAAAAGAGGGTGGAAGGTCTTATCCTGTGTTTATAAAAATTCCACAAGACTTAGAGCGCCCAAATATAGAGCGTGAAAAGCGTTATTCCTTTTCCATTGAAATAGGGAGTGGCGGTATTCCCCTCGCAACAGGTATCCAGCGACTTTAATTTCACCTCCTTTTTTATGATTAGAACTCTCGCACTTTCGCTTTTATTATTAACACTGGTTTTTCAGGCGACAGCTCAGGTGTATTCACCAAGCAATACTACTTCAACGCCTGCGAGTAGTAATAACGACTCGGCTCCTTCCAGTCCTACAAAAACCAAGCAAAGCCCCTTCGGTCAGGAAATCCCTCTACTTAATCCAGGAGATGAAACGATTACGATAGGCGGCTTGTCTATTCCGCTAGGGGATAATAGAGTCATTAAAGCACGGTTCGAAAAGTATTTAAACCAACCAGCGGAAAGTAATGCGCAAGCGAAAGAGTACCATGCTGTTTTAGACCAAATCACAGGATTATTAGCTCCGCGATCAGGAAGCACGGCTTCCCGGCAGATGAAGGTGGAAGAACCCTTTGCTTTACTACCAGTGGCGGTGTCATATCTTGGAGATGCAAAAATTTGCGAGGCTCTAGCGGAGACCGTATATGCATCCTTACAAGCGAAAAAAGATGTTAAGCAAATGGGGCGGCTTAATGATGCTCTTATAAAAAAGAGAGAGGAAATAGGTAAGCAGGCGGATTGGGAATTAAGGCATGCCGACACGCCTGGTCTGAGTAGTGCTAATAGTAAACAGGGATCGAAAGAAGCGGAAAAGAAAAAGGCTAAAGGCGTCTAAGCTGGGGTCTCTGCACTATCAAGGAATGGTGCAACAAATCGCAGAGATAGAGTCCGTGAGAAAGAAGCAGACCATCCAAGGGGAAAAGCAAATCTTACAAACGAAAATTCAATTCCAGGCTACTATGATGCAATGGCTTATGCAACGCCGCTTTCACCATGTCATTATCGGGACGAGGTTTTATAATGTGCTTTGGCAAGATGGAGATAATGCTCTATATGCCCAGAAGGACTCTACCTTTTCAAAAATGTTTGCGCGCTCTATGGGGTTTAGCCCTACCGTGACAGCACTGGACTCTATCTCAAATGAGGCGGTAAGGGATACCAAGAATGCGATTGATGCATGTAAATACCTCATCGAGAAAGGGGATCTACACACCGCTTCTAAACGGCTCTTAGAGGCATATGCGATCGGAGAGTTTCTCACTCCTGTAGCTACGCTAGATCGCGATACGAAACGGAAATTGCAGATTTATACGAGAGAGCTGTCTTTTCTTGTAGATGCTATTCAGGCACGAGATTACGGAAGGGCAAGAGAGCTAACAGTGGCACTTAAAGAGAAGGCTAAAGACTTCCCATCTTCGAAGGCGGAGAGTGCGATTTCTGCGAACGTTATCGCTTCAAACATGTCGATAGCAAAGGCGCAAAAAGCTCTTATTGCAGAAGATGAGTTAGGTGTTGCGGAAGCGATTGGAAAAGCAACAGAGTTTTGGCCAACTAACCCTAAACTTATGGACTTCACTAAAATGATGGAGACGGGCACAGAAGTGAATGTTTTAAGGAATGACTTTAAGCGCCTTCTGAAAGAGGAAAACTATCGGGAAATCTTTAAACGGCAATACGAGTTTGCGCCTGTTATCGCAAATAGTGCAGACGATTTAGACGCCTTTAATCAAATCATCGGAAATCTTCGAACGATAGAAGGGGCATTAGGAAAAGCGGAAGAATTTGTGAAAATTGGCAATGCATATGGAGCATGGGAGCAACTGGATATGCTGCGAGAAGAATTCCCCGATGACCCTGAACTTGGTAGAGCTAGAGAAGCTAGCTCCTAAAGTGGCAGACTTCACAAAGGCTCTGGACACCGCTAAAACACTTGAGGGACGGACTCCTGCACAGACTGGCTCAGCTATAAGCCATTACCTGAAGGCGAAACAAATTTATCCAAGTAGTGAATACGCGCAGAAAGCATTGACACACTTAATTAATGAAACCATTGGAGTAGAATAATTATGGATTCAGTATTTATATTTATTTCAGCAATAGGTGGCGATGGCGATGTAGTGGAACAAGCGCTCCCGTTTTGGCAAAAAGCTGTTCCATCCCTTTGCTTGGCTTATACTGTTATAGCCCTGTCGATAGGTGCAGCCCGTGCTGTCTTACCTCACACTGAGGGTGGCGCGAGAACGAAATGGATGGGAATTATTTTTCTCCTTCCAATCATAGGGGCGCTGCTAGCACTTCTTTTTTATCGCTCAAGTAAATATCAATCTATCCCAACGCTTGCTGAACAAAAGGAAGCGGCGGAAAGGGAACGAAAAATAGTTAATAAAGAGCAAAAAGTGAGAGATATTGAGGCGATGGAATCTTTTAAGCCATTTGAGAAATAGTTAGAGCCTACGTGATGACTAGTCACTATTTCATATAAGCGATTTTAGACCTTTAAGAAAGCTTAAGTATTTGTTACTTTTGTTTTGTGTCTCGAATAAAAAGACAGAAGAGAAACATTAGAGATAAGCAAAAGTCGCTTAATTCTCGTAACGCTCCCATCGGGGACCGTTACCATCGCGTTTCAACCGCACATGAAGAGGTATACTATGAGGAAGAGGCTAAAATATGGTGGAAAATACTGCTTAGATTCTCTTTCGGCATCTTGTTGCTCCTGCCGTGCGTAGCACTTACCCTTCATATATGGAACCAGCTAGGTGATGGAAATTTGTTTCTCTCAATATGGGAAAATCCACTTTCCCTTAGTTTTTTAGCAGGAGTAGCGTTCTGTCTTATATTTCACATTTTTGGATTCATGCGTGCGCTGTTTCTTCCCGTCTATGTTTTCGGGCATGAAGTAACACACGCTATCTTTGTATTTTTCTGCTACGGAAAGGTGAGTGGTTTTAAGGCGGATGTAAATGGGGGATATATTATAGCTAACCGTTCTAATATATTGGTCTCATTATCGCCCTATATTTTTCCTTTTTGGACATTGGTGGTAGGGCTTCTTTTTCTAATAT
Source organism: uncultured Verrucomicrobiales bacterium (assembly GCA_938008215.1). Lineage (GTDB taxonomy): Bacteria > Verrucomicrobiota > Verrucomicrobiia > Verrucomicrobiales > Akkermansiaceae > WTJZ01. The sequence goes on from CALLLS010000062.1 coordinate 9,894, forward strand.
CAGGCACACTTTTTGACATTACTCCTTACCTCACGTTTTATAGTATATTATTTGGAGCGACTTGGGCCTTCAATCTTGCATGGACTATTTTTATGATTCCTCTGGGACAATCTGACTTAAAGAATAATGGAACATTCTTATCTCTCATTGTTATCTTTCTTTCTAATGCACTGATGCTTTCGCTTTTACTGAAATGCGCGAATGTAAACCTGAGCTTTGCACAATGGTTTTACAGCTTACTTAATAAGCATATGGATGTTCTGGAATGGCTTTACTCTTTTAAAGAAAGAGCCATTAATGTAATAAGCTAGAAATGCGTATTTTACGCTAACCTCGAGGATGAAACGCTTTATGGACCGCTTTTAGAGACTTTTGATCCACATGAGTATAGATTTGAGTAGTGGATATGTCAGCATGTCCTAGGAGTTCCTGTATGATGCGTAAATCGGCACCGTTCTGTAATAAGTGAGTAGCAAAGCTGTGGCGTAGCAAGTGCGGATAAAGGTTTTGTTCAATCCCCGCTTTTTTAGCACGATCTTTTACGATCGCCCTGAGTCTTTCTGGGCTTAGACCTCCCCCTCTTACCGATAAAAAGATATGTGAGGATGTTTTGCTGGGTTTGACGAGGGACTTTCGCTCTTTACTTAAATAATACTGGAGAGCCTTTTGCGCTTCTTTCCCTAAGGGCACGAGTCTTGTCTTATTTCCTTTTCCTGTCACCCGAAGGATTCGCTCGTCTAAATCTAGGTTCTCTAACTTAGCATTTGCTAGTTCACTTAAGCGTAGTCCAGATGAGTAAAATGTTTCTAAAATGGCTTTATCCCGCGCTCCTAGGTATTCCTCAGGGTTCACGCTAGCGAGTAACTGAGTGAGAGTCTCTTCATTTAAAGTTTCAGGTAGAGTTTGTGACACCTTAGGTGGTAAAATAGGATCTGCTATATCGGAAGGAGTCCATTCCTTCTGTGTGGCGTACCGATAAAATATTTTCAAGTGAACCAGATGAACCCTTATGGTAGAGGCGTTTAGCTCAGCCTTTTTAAGATGGCTCAGATATGTAGTTAGCTCATCAGTATCGATGCTATTCCATGCTTTCTTTTTTTCCTGTAGCCATGCTTCAAAGCGTTTAAAGGATTGCTGAACAGAGAGCTGATAATTTGTAGAGAGCCCCCTCTCCGTTGATAAGTAAAGAATGAAAAGATCCTGAGCTTCGCTTAAAGTCATCTCTATAAATATAAAAAGCGCGGTTATTACACCACGCTTTATTTCTATTTATAATAAATAGAGTTTAAATTTAGAAGTAGAAGCGCGTTCCGATATTGATATTGCTTGATGCTTCTGAAGCATCTTCAACTCCACCAAATACATCATCAGGAGAAAATTGGAAATCTACAGATGCTGTGATTGCAATGTTCTCGCGGAAGAAATACTTAATACCAAATACACCACCGAATGTTACAGATGTAACATCATCAACGGTTTCGAAATTTGAGGAAACGCTGCCGCCATCGTCAGTGTTAAGCGTAGCAAGACCTACTGATGCACCAATGAACGGCACCCACTTAGAATCAAGATCAAAGTTATACTCCGTAAAAAGTCCTAAACCAAGTGTGAACTGTGAGTCAGACCCTTGGATAAGAGTATTGAAACCAACTTCCCAGTTATCTTTAAAGAAGTAACCGTAGGAAATGTCTACGTTATATACTGTGTCACCACCAAATTGAACGTTACCAGCGATACCAAATTCTTGCGTGCCCGCAGAAAGATCTGGAAGAGCTCCGTCACCAATTGAAAACGCTTTCCCAGGCATTGATGCAAGACCTTTAAGCCCAGAAAGAGCTCCACTTCCTACAGACTTAACTGCACCAGTAGTTGTTCCAAGTGGGTTAGATGTTAAGTTTCTAGCAGCGTTAGCTGTTCCAGATGCAACGCCTCTTACCGCACCTGCAGTGCCAGTAACTGCATTTCCTGCAGCTCTTGTTAAAGAAGATTGACCGAAGGATAGGCCAGCTCCAAGTGTGAGAGCCGTTGTTCCTGTTATTATAGTTCTTAATGTTTTCATAATTGGAATAGTTCCCCACTAATGTTGGGATGTTGGTTAAGATATACAGAAAGTTAAGCATGTCACACAAAAAGCATATTTTTCTTACATTTAAGTTATAAGGATAGAGCATTTTATATTTACAGCAACCAGTGATTGTATTTAGTTCCAGTATGGAATGGAATGACTGGCTCATCTTAGCACTAACTGCTATACTAGTAGGCATAGGGAAAGTGGGCTTCAGTGGATTAAGCTTACTAGCTATTTCCCTCTTAGCGTCTTACTTCGGTAAAGCATCTATTGGCGTGCTGTTACCATTACTCATTATCGCGGATACAGCCCTATATCCTACTATGAGAAAACATGGCAGCTGGAAGGAAGTCTGGATTCTCCTGCCGACCACTCTGATAGGGATGTTCGCAGGACTTTTTTTCTTAAAGAGACTCCCAGAAGAATGGGCACAGCCTGCAATTGGAATAATGATTCTGATGATGCTTGCCGTTATACTATGGAAAAAATATTTCCCTGCGCTCTCTATGTATACCTCAAGAGGGTTTGGGGTATTCTCTGCAATCATAGCAGGCATTACGGCGATGGCTAATGCGGCAGGACCAGTCATTAATATTTACTTTCTGGCGAAAAATTTCAAGAAAATGGACATTGTCAGTATTGGCGTGAGATTTTTTTTACTCACCAACCTTATAAAATTACCCATGCTTGCGAGCGCTTCCCTCGTTACGAAAGAGAGTTTACTTTTAGACCTTAAACTTGCCCCTTTTGTGCTTATTGGGGTATTCTTTGGAAAGTGGCTGTTAACAAAAGTGCCTCAAAAGCTTTTTGAGCAGCTCATAATTATTTTTGCACTCATCGCCGCAGTTCGCTTATTCATCTGAGTCTTTATTCCAATCATCCAGAAGGCTTTTTAGAGCAGAGGAAGGAATGGTATAGGTTTCTGCACGGCTGAACCGCGCAATGTTCATACCCACGCATTTCCCATCTAAGTCAAGAACAGGGCCACCGATGGAGCGAGAGGAAAGTGCAATGTCATGTTGAAAGACTTTAGGAAACCCTGTTTTTCGCCCAGAGATCCGACCACTCATTGCCTCATTTCTATCCATAGGGCTAGGGAACACTTTGAAACGCCATTGATAAGGCACTTTAAAGCGTATTTCCTTTTTCTTACGTTTTACATTGAGATTTGCAATATCTCCTGGCCATTTTCCTTGGAAGAGATTTATTGAGGAATGTTCATGGGCATTTAATGTCATTTCGTCGATGGATAGCAGTAGATCTCCCGCCTTAAGCCCCGCCTTTTGGGATGAACCACCCTCTTTCAGGCTCTCAATGATAAAGCTAGATTTCTTAGTGTCATAATGAGCGATAAAATCCAATGTGGCATCATTCATTGGAATGGAGCGCTCTTTTGCGCTTATCACCCCAAACTTTAAACGTCGTTTAAGGATACTAGTGGCACCATTGGAGAGAATGATATCACCTGCCTGTAGCATCTTTTCTGAGAACTCAACAGGTAGCGCATTTTCAATAGGTATTTTAAGCAATGCAAGATCCCACTCTTTTGATTCTCTCAGAACCTTTGGTGTATATTTCTTTTTACCGAGCCGAATGGTGTAATTTTCTATAGAATTGAGGAGGCTTGCCTTTGTCAAAATTTGACCATCCGAGCTAACTAAAATACCATACCCTCGTGAGAGATTATCTGCATCTAGAATTACTACACTAGAGCTTTGTAGCACTTTTAGCTGATCCTTAAGTAAAGATACGTTTTGAGGAGATTGGAGCAAATCCTCAGGTGCACTTTCGGCAGTTATACATACTAATAAACTGCCTAGAACAATACGCGTCAAAGCGTTATGGAACACTTTTCTAATCATTAAATAAAAACTCTACAGAGCGTTTCTTTCCAGCTCTTAAAAAAACTAATGCGAGGTCTACACCTTCCTCCTTGAGCTTTAAGGTCTTAAGGGATTTCAAGAAGCTAGCCTGCGAATCGGTCTTTTCCCCGTTAAGTTGAGTAAGAATGTCACCCTTTTCTATTCCTAATTTAGAAGATTTAGAAACCTCTTTCACTTTTATAACCTCTAATTCTCCCTCTTTTTCCAATAGTTGCATGCCTATAAAAGAGATTCCCGCATTGGCAAACGTGCCATCACCGAGTAACTCCCCATCTTCTAATGCTTCCCATTGCCTCTTATAGACACTCACTGGCACGTGAGTGTTAGAGTTCGTTACTGTGCCCACACGACTATGAATAGCTACCAAACGACCTGCCAAATCAAACAATGGCCCCCCAGAGTCACCACCGATTAGAACACAATCTGTTCTTGTAGAATTCTCTTCTAAATAGGTGACCCTTCCTAGTCTCAGAACGATTCCACGATTAATATCAAACCCACCAGAATGACCCATCGCAAAGACATACTGGCCAATGTTTATCTCTGTGGAGGGCTTGGCATACGGTAGAGATGCTATATTCTCGGGTAAGTTGATTTGTGCTAATGAGGCATCAGAAGTTGTATCTAAACCTAGTGCAATCGCAGGATATTCTGTTCCGTCCTCCAAAATTACTTTAAGTTTCTTTCCGACTTCTTGCGTAACGTGCGCTGCTGACATGACCAAGCCCTCTGGACTAACGATAACTCCCGACCCCGATGCGCCATCACCTAGGTCTATGCAAACAGTAGCAGCTCGAGCCTCTTTTTCTGAGTCCTGAATTGCTTCACTCAATTCTGTGAAATCATTGACTGATTCTAGGCTTTTTTGCGTGAAGTCTGCCCCACCATAAGCGCTCCCGGTAGATATGAGTATTATGATGTAACATAGTTTTATAAGCATTTTAAAAGTTGTTTGGTGTAGATAATTTTCACTAGCGAAAAAGCTTTTCTTCCTGACTCTTTACGGTGGGTGCGTTTTTGCCAAATTCCATACTGCCACTACATCCTCTACCTCGCGGGAAACTAAGATGAAAGGGCTCATCATTAATCTGAAAGCGATGTATTCTTATAAATTTATGCCACAAATAAAAGAGTAATAGACCGATCATGAGAAAAAAGAGAGCGCCGAGGGTAAGAATTACTGGCATGCTGAGTTGTGATAAACCAGAGCGCTTCTCGCCTTCATTAGTATCAGCATGTTGTGTGGCAATATCAGCGGCATTTAGCTTCTTTGCAAGCTGCTGAATGTCCCTCTCACGCTTAGATTCTAGAAAGTTAGTGAGTTTCAGCGTCATATCTAGCATGTAACGATATATGGACTGAAAAGAATCACCTTGAATCATCGCTTCCTCAATAGCAGAATCTGTGATGTTCCGCTGTATTTCTTTAGGAATAACCTCCTTCGCTTTCGGGCTAAAGTAAGTGGTAGTACGGTTTGGGTCATCATAAAAATAGTAGATGATAATTCCACCTTCATCACCTTTTAAGACTTCATCATTTTTCTCATCAGACAGGTTAGCTATCTGACCAACATCTATTTTAGGGAGGAGGTTTAGGTGAATATTATGGCTGGACTCTCCTGCATGTGAGATTAATAAATCCTGTAGTTGTTGAAGCTCTTGACTCGTTAAAAAATGGTTAGGGTCCCGAATGAACATAATCTCCCTCTGTAAGAAAAAGGCGTCTAAATCTGAAGGCTCAGTTCCATATAGCTGCTCTTGAGCATTCAGCCCAGATGCGTTCTGATTTTCTTCTAGCTGGATGGCACGCAAGAGTTCATAGTCTGGCTCCAGGTCTCCAGGGAAAAGTAACGCACCAGAATCTGGTTCTACAGGCTCATCCCAAGAGGGCAGGGGGACTATTTGATCTATAATCGCAAGTGCTTCTTCCACTGGTAACTCTGGCTCTGCTTCCTCTGATACCAGAGTATCTTCAGCAGTGAGCAGGGCTACACTTAAAAAGAAAAGTGCTGCGCCTTTGATGAAGGTATCTTGATAATGGGACATTTATGGGCTAGGTGTGAGGCGGTTTGATGCACCGTTTTTTTAATAGCATTATAATAACGCCCTCGGTAAAATTCAGGATGGCTTGCCTTAATAATGGAAAAGGTATCTTTAGAGCGCAGGTGGGTGTCTAACCCAGAGCCGTAACTCATGGCTACCGCTTTTTTATTAGCGTCTATATAGAGCATGAACCCGTATTGAGAGTGGGCTGTTTCTGGTAAGTCCGTAAATCGCGCTTTATTTATAAGCCAGAGACTTTTAGAGTCTGCCTCATCATGATCTTTTGCGGAGTCTAAGTAAACGGTGAAGAAGAGACCTGGAAACCTCTTCGCAAACGAAATGAGTGTTCTTTTAGTCATTTTACGTTCACTAGAATTTAGGATCCCCGCTTTATCTGTAATTAACTTAGCTTCTACAGGACGCCTAACATTATTATAAAAACTATAATAACTATCTAGAGTAGTGAACCCGAAATCGCATTTCGGACATCGTTGATATACCTCTTCGTGCACCATGCGGCAGGATGGGCACTTCGTCATTACTCTGGTGGTAGAATGCTTCAATGGAGGTTACCAGTTATTTGTCAGTCCGTATTTTTCTGCGAGGATGAGGAGGTCCTCTCGCATTGGCCACTCATCTGGTCGCGTGCTTTCATCATGTCTTTTGCTCGCCCCTTTTAAGGACATACATCCTGTATTGTCTCCTATCATTCTTATCGCCTCTACTTCATCAGGCTCTAGTCTCATTTTAGGAAGAGAGGAGACTTCTTTAATCATGTCCTCAATGCTAGGGGCGTCAGGATTTGGCTCTTGAATGCAGGTAGGGACGACGCTTTTCACGGGGCTTTGTGATAAGTTCCAGATACACGCCAGCTGTATGAGTGAGAGATTATGCTTTTCTGCGATGGGACGCATTTTACTAATCAGATCACAACCACGCTCTATCCATCCATCGGGACGATACGCACGGTGATCTCCCGGTTTAAACTCATACCCCGGTTTCATGATGTCAAAGAAGAGCCCACCATAATCCACAACGCGAGTAAGGATATCCACTCCGTTTGCCTCTGCGGCACCTAGAACATGCTGCCCTGGCCATGGCTCTAGTGGGTTCAGAATAATCATCGCCCAGTCAATGAGCTCCCCGAAGTTTTCAAAGGCGTGAACCATATCTAGAGTGAATCCATTTGCAGGTCCTGGGGCGATTCCTAACCTTTCAGAAAGCCCTTCCTTCTTTAGATACTCCATCCCACTCCAGACCTCATCACTGATGTAGCCCAGCTCATCTGGATTATGAAGCATCACAAGATCAAAGTGGTCTGTCTGACAGTTTTTAAGAGAATCTGAGCATTGCTTGAGTAAGAAATCCTTATACTCCTTAGGGGAATTAAGCTCCGGGTTCGTAAATCTAGGGTAGCCAGAGCTGCCCTGTCTCTCTCCTTTATAGTGATCATGTCCGATCATCCCGACGAGGCAATACGTGTCCCGACCGACCCCTTCCAATGCCTTCCCTAGAGCCTCGTCCGCGCGCCCTATACCGTATACATCCGCGGTCACAAAGGTTCTAATCCCAGAATCATATGCAAGCCTTATACAATCCTGATAACGCTCCTCAGTAAGCATCTCTCCATAGTGCATATACCGCCCGCCACTCCACGTACCGTATGCTGTTTCCGTAAGATTCATATTGTAGCCATAAGGACATCATATTAATAGTCAATCTCACAAATTTTTCTTACGATGTATAATGAGGATAAAAAAATTTCTCTTGATAGCTGCTACTTAAAAATGTAATCACGACAATAATAATGAGATATTTGTGCTATATTCTATTAACAGCTTTTGCTTTTTCTGAGCAAATGAATAAATCTGATTGGGGACAACTATTTATGGTTCCACCTGAACCAGAGGTGCAATCCGAAGGTGTTCAAGAAGGCGATTATTCAGAGCCTACATCAAATTCAGATTTCAATACTACAGCACAACAAAACCACAGCGAGCAAACAATATCTAGTGGGGAAAAAAACGCGGATTCAGCTATGAATGCCGATCCCTCTTCCAGATCCTATGAAATTGAATACTGGGTCACTCCCAGTGAAGGTGTCTTAAGTAATGATGAATTAGATCGTGTTCAGTTAGCTTTGGATTTGGGAGGGCTCACTCCAGGGCTGGGTATACCCGCAGATATCGGTAACGTCCTACTGTCGCTTATTAGAGGTAACTTATCTGATGCAGGTTTATCAGCAATTGCAATTGTTCCAGTGATAGGGCAAGGGGCTGCTGGTTTAAAAATCGCTAGAGCTGCTGAAAATGGTGGTAGCACTGCCCAAAAAGCTGGAGATGAGGCTCGCAGAATAGCAGCTGATGAAGCAGATAGAATAGCAGCAGAAGGAAGAGCAGCAGCGGATGCGGCTAACAAAAGAACAGCTAAAATGGCGGATCAATCAGCGTCAAATGGAAGAGTCGCTGGAGATGCAGATCGAAGCGGTGCAACATTAGAGGTAGATAAAAGGGCGGCAGAAGGAAAAGCAGCAGCGGATGCAGCTAGCAAAAGAACAGCTCTAAAGGCGGATCAATCAGCGTCAAATGGAAGAGTCGCTGGAGATGCAGACAGAAGCATTGCATCATTAAAGGCAGAACAAAATGCTGCAGTCCGTACCAGTGCAACAGATGCCGCTGCTGCCGCCAGGAGAAAAGAAATAGACGGATTTGTTGCCGCCAAAAGAAAATCTCATGATTCTGAAGCATCGCTTGTAAGAAAAGCAGGAAATGAATTTGACTTAGCTCGCAGGGAAGTAGCTAAAAACGCAGACTTAGCCCGCACAAAAGTAGCTGGAAACGCAGATAGAGCTTCGGCAGAAGGAAGAGCAGCAGCAGACGCAGCTAGCAAAATAACAGCTAAAAAGGCGGATCAATTAGCTTCAAATGGAAGAGTTGCTGGAGATGCAGATCGAAGCAGTGCAACATTAGAGTTTGAAAAAAGAGTGGCAGATCGAAGCAGTGCAACAGATGCCGCTGCTGCCGCTAGGAGAAAAGAAATAGATGAAGCTGCTGCCGCTAGGAGAGAAGAATTAGATGCTGCTGCAGCTGCTAGGAGAAAAGAAATAGATGATAAAACATCATACTAAGGCAAGTGGTGATGCGCTAGAAAGTGAGGCTTATAAAAACGCCTTAACCGCAAAAATTGCGAAAAATATTGGAAATTTTTAATTTCACAACTAATCCATTTTTAGATCTTACCTTCCCGCCTAATTGGAAGACCATGAGCGCAGAGTACATCGAGCCTGCCGTAAAAAGAGGGAATCACAGAGGCGGAAGCGGCTTTAAAGAAGATTAAAGCGAAAGGCCTTGAGCGCAACGACGTATGCCTCTACGTATCATGTCGATCAAGGCAGAAGCAGCCTCGGACTTGTCTGGGGGCTCTGTCTTCTAATCCGCCGATGAAATCTCTGTTTTTTTCAAGACAGAAAATATAGCTTGGTCATCGAAGACTAAGGAAAAAATATTTCCCTTTTCATTTTTTGAAGTTTATATAAAAAAAGGGATATGAAGTGCATTATTTATTTTTTACTTACTTTACTGGCGTTTAGTCAGCCGGAATCTGAAGCCACATGGAGTAGCTTATTTAAGGTGGTAGAGAAACAGGTTCGTGAAACAGAATCACAAGGAGGTCACTCAACTCCAACACAAGGAGGAGCGTATGCAACTTTTCTCAGTGAGAATAACTTAATATCTGAAAATA
>CALLLS010000063.1 GCA_938008215.1 uncultured Verrucomicrobiales bacterium
TCAGGATATACAGCTTTTTAACCACGACGATCGCGAAGGATTTCGTGATCGCTTTCGTGATCGCATAACAGGAGGAGATACCAGCCCAGAAGAAAAAGAAGCGCTATACGAAGAGATGAGCCCAATAGCATATCTCACTAAAGAGAGCCCACCGCTATTGATGATTCAAGGGGACAAGGATACTACTATCCCTGTGAAGCAGGCTCACCGGATGGAAGAAATTTTAAAAACAACTAAGGCTCCTGTAGAGATCCTCATTGTGAAAAACTCAGGTCACAACTGGCGTTCGGTGGGCGCCCCTATTCAACCATCAAGAGAAGAAATTGTTAAAAAAACCATCGAGTTCTTTCTGAAGCATAAATGAAGCTTCCTCATAGATCATCATCCCCCTACGTTAAACGCAGCAAGCTTGCCCTCATTAAATTCACCCTATAGACGGAACACCTATGGAAGGGTCTACATCTGCAGTGTAGTCCACCCCATCTAAGCCAAATCCAAAGAGGCGAAGAAATTCGTCTTGGTAACCATTGAAGTCTGAAAGTTCTTTCAGGTTCTCTGTGTTTACTGATTGCCAGAGCTTATCGACTTCTGCTTGCACGTCGGCATCCATTTCCCAGTCATCGACCCGCACACGCCCAAGCTCATCCATCTCAGCCGAGCCATCGCCATAATAGGTTGCGAAGAGGCGTTGCATTTGCTCAATACATCCTTCGTGAGTTCCCTTTTCCTTCATTACCTTATAGAGGAGTGAAATGTAAAGAGGGACTACAGGGATAGCTGAGGATGCTTGGGTAACGAGAGCCTTATTAATAGAGACTACTGCAGTGTTCTCACCGTATTTAGTGCAAAGGTCAGCAGCCGTCTGGTCGATATCTTTCTTAGCCGCTCCAATCGTTCCGTTCGTATAAATAGGCCATGTCATTTCTGGCCCGATGTAGGAATATGCGACGGCTTTAAAGCCATCAGCAAGAGCTCCTGCTTCATCTAAGGCCGAGATCCAATACTTCCAGTCTTCACCGCCCATTACTTTTACAGTATCTGCCACTTCTTGCTCAGAGGCAGGCTCTATCGATACGCTATCGACTTCCGCTTTGTCCGTATTCAGCGTCTTATTTGTGTAGGTGTCTCCGATAGGCTTTAAGCATGAGTTATGCGTTTCTCCCGAATCTGGATCTGTTCTACGAGGCGAAGCTAAAGAGTAAACCACCATGTCTATTTGCCCAAGGTCTTGCTTAATCGCCTCTATGACCTGCTTCTTCATGTCATGAGAAAATGCATCTCCATTAAAAGACTTAGCGTAAATTCCTTCTTTATCAGCCGCTTTTTCAAACGCTACGGAATTATACCATCCAGCAGACCCAGGCTTTCTTTCATTCCCTGGCTTTTCAAAGAAGACCCCAATCGTTGAAGCTCCACCGCCAAAAGAAGTTACGATGCGAGAGGCGAGCCCATATCCTGTTGAAGACCCTATCACGAGCACCTTTTTAGCGGGGTTTTGTAAAGCGGGCTGGGCTTTTACATAGTCTATCTGAGACTGGACGTTGGCGGCACAGCCATCTGGGTGTGATGTGATACAGATAAATCCTCTAATTTTTGGTGCGATGACTGGCATAGGTGTCGATGAGTTGAAGTCATACCAAGCCATAGAACCCATGGAGAGAAAAGGAAAAAGTGGTCTAGACATTAATATGGACAACAGTTATTTTTCAGTAATGTTTACTTCGATACGCCCTCTTTTTTACCTAGGAAAAATCCCGATTACAGTCACAGGGCTGATTATTCTCATTCAGCTGATCGGTATGTTAGTCTGGGTTTTTACGGCTGGTGCAGTCCTAAGTGTTTCATCCTTCACAGGTTCCGCTTTTCTAAGCGGTCAAATCTGGAGACTTATCACATACCCGATTTTCTCGAGTTTAGATATTATGTCACTTTTAGGACTCTTTTTCTTTTATCAGTTCGGCACAGAAGTGGAGAAGGTCTTCGAGCGGAAGCAATTCGTTCTGTTATGCCTCTCTATCCTTTTCATTGCTCCTATAGTGCTGATCATATCACAATTAATAGGGTTGCCAAATAGTGGAATGCCATTGATCGGAGGCATGATCCTTCACCTTGCGATGTTTTGTGCGTTCTGTGTCATGCATCCTAACGCGCCCACTCTTTTCTTGAGAATACCGATCAAGTGGCTAGGGCTCGCTTTTTTTGCAGTATCGGTTCTATCTTTTGTTGGAATGCGCGCTTGGGGAATGGTGTTTGCCTATACCGCAGGGGTTGGCTTAGCTGTGTGGATGGTGCAAAGTAGAGGCTATGCCACGCAGAAGATTTTCCCAGACGCATTCACTATTCCGCCTCCTAAAAAGCCTAAGAAAAAACGAGCTAAAATCAAAAATGAAAAAACCATAAAGCCTAAGCTCAAGCCGAAAGTGATCATTCCAGCAGAAACAGAGATAGATGCAATCTTAGATAAAATCAGCGAACACGGACTTCACTCCCTAACACCAGAGGAACGTGCTAAGCTAGAGACTGGGCATAAGAAATAGTGATTATGACTGATGAAGAAATGATCTCTGGTGAGGTGGAGGGGAGCCAGATTGAGCGCTTGAAAGCGATCGTTCATCGCCTCAGAGCCCCAGAAGGTTGTCCGTGGGATGCGGAGCAGACGCACCAGAGTCTCGTTCCAAACTTGATTGAGGAGGCATACGAAGTAGTGGACGCCATAAGAAGAGAGGATTACACACATCTGAAAGAGGAGTTGGGAGATCTACTGCTTCAGGTAGTTTTTCACGCGGAATTAGCAGAGGAGGCTCAGCGGCATGATCTTGAAGATGTGGCAAGAGTCGTATGCGAGAAACTGGTAAGGCGTCATCCCCATGTATTCGCAAAGAGTGAAGTCTCCGACACGAAAGGAGTTCTCACGCAGTGGGAGGAGATTAAGCGTAAGGAAAAAGGGGAAGGAGATGATTTGCCGTATTTACATAAGGTCGGCGAAGGGTTGCCTGCTCTTCTCGCCGCAAATAAGATTCAGAAGAAGGCGGCAAAAGTAGGGTTCGATTGGGAAAATTCTGATGGTGTGATTGACAAAATTAAAGAGGAACTCAGCGAAGTGGAAGCAGAGTTAGAATCTGGAGATAACGCCGCCCTTGAGGAAGAAATCGGAGATCTCTTATTTTCTGTTGTGAATTTAAGTAGGAAGTTAAAGAAAGATCCTGAGCTTCTTCTGCATGAAGCGAACGTAAAATTTATTTCTAGATTTAATGAAATGGAGGCGCTCCTTTCAGAAGGCGAGCTAGACCTGAAACAGGCGAGCTTAGAGCAGATGGAAAGGTCTTGGAACACAGCAAAGAAGATTCTTGGAAAACACCCTTGATTCCTCTAGATTACCCGCTATTACTCTCGCCCCATTAATCATCCATATGGCTGAAAACCCAAATAAATTAAAGCTCGCGATTCCTAAGGGAAGTCTACAAGAGCGCACCTTAGACCTCTTTGAAAAAGCAGGCTATAACGTGTATGTTTCTAACAGAGGGTTACGTCCATCATGTGATGACAGCGATTTAGATCTTTACCTGATACGTGCTCAAGAGGTGGCACAATATGTAGCAACTGGTTTTATAGATTGCGGAATCACAGGATTAGATTGGGCACAAGGACATATTGAGGACCTCGTAGAAATGGCTGAGCTTCCGTTCTCCAGAGCTTCTAACCGCCCAACGAAGTGGGTGCTAGTAGTGCCTGAAGATTCTCCCATTCAGAGTGTCCATGACCTAGAAGGAAAGCGCATCGCGACGGAGGGCATAGACATCACTAATAAATACCTGAAAGAAAAGGGTGTGAACTGCGAAGTAGAATTTTCTTGGGGAGCGACTGAAGTGAAAGTTCCTGATTTAGTAGATGCGATCGTGGATGTCACCGAGACCGGATCATCTATCCGTGCAAATAAGCTCCGCATTGTTGATACACTTTTAACGTCATTTCCGCATTTTTATTCTAGTAAGGCAGCGAGTCAAGATGAATGGAAGAAGGCTAAGATGGAGCGCATCGTAATGATGTTACAAGGCGCTATGTTTGCTCGTGATAAAGTGGGACTTAAATTAAATTTACCGAAGGATCAGCTAGAATACGTTGTAGACGCTCTTCCTTCACTCCGCCGCCCGACCGTTAGCCCGCTCCTAGGTGAGGAGAATTGGGTTGCGCTCGAAACGATCATAGATGAAACTGTTGCTCGTAAGATCATACCTGATTTAAAAGCACATGGAGCAGAGGGCATCATTGAATACCCTCTGAACAAGATCGTTCTGTAAAAAACTCATCAAAACTATACTATTATGGGATCACTAAAGAAAAAACGTAAAACAAAGATCAGTAAGCATAAGCGTTCTAAGCGCATGAAGGCGAACCGTCATAAAAAGCGTCTTCGTTATAAGTCGTAAGACAGCTTAGATTTTCAGTTTTAAGCTAAATTTAATTAGGGAGTAGTATAATTTATACACTCCCTCTTTTTGCTTTTCATTTTATGAACGCTACACAACTATTGAGCGATGGAATTTAATCTACAGGAACACCCGCCAGAGAAGTGCTATAAACTGCTTTCTTCGCTCGTCGTTCCTCGTCCTATCGCATGGGTGAGCACTATTAGCACAGAGGGTATTACGAATTTAGCTCCCTACTCCTTTTTTAATGTCATGGGAGTGAGACCGCCAATCGTAGCTTTTGCTCCTGGCAATAAACCAGACGGTTCACCCAAGGATACGCCTCAAAACATTCTAGATACAGGAGAGTTTGTTGTAAACCTTGTGGACGAGAAGATTTCGGCTCAAATGGTGGAGAGTGCTAAGCCTCACCCTACGAATGTTTCTGAGATCGATGTTGCGGGACTGACCTCTATTGAGAGTGAGGCCGTAAAAGCACCACGGATTAAGGAAGCACCAGTAAGTATGGAATGTAAGGCTCTCCAAACCCTTGAGATAGGCGGTAATAGAATGGTGATTGGGGAAGTGCTTAGGCTTCACGTAAAGGATGGTATCGTGGATGAAGAATCTTTTTATGTTACTGGAGACTATGCGCCGATTGGGCGAATGTCGTCCCCAGATAATTATTGTAGAACCACTAATGGCTTCAGGCTTTCTTAGTGAAGTTAATCATAAGCTCATGCCAGCTAGCTTTCGCGATAGGTTTAAAGAAGATACCCTTAGTGTTACGCAGCTAGTGCG
>CALLLS010000064.1 GCA_938008215.1 uncultured Verrucomicrobiales bacterium
AATCTCAATGACGCGTTTACGTCCGGCAACACCAGCTTCTTTTAGTTTGAGGAAAGCCTCATGAGCAGCATCTGCGGCCTGACAGACACAGGTGAATATACCATGCTTTCCGCCTGCTCCAGGCTGCTTAGCACAGGCACAGTCTCCATCTTTATAGTCATGTGCCGCTGGTTTAGTAGTAGCGCAGGGAGCGGAAGGTGCTGGGCTACTTACAGGCGCACTTTGGTTTAAGTTCCCTTTTGATACTATAAAAATATTTCGCAGATGTGATACGATTCTCCAATCATTACAGTTCTTTATAGTCTATCGCTTTTCCTCATCCTTAGAGCAGATAACTAGAACCCTTATGATGGCTTATAGGGAGGCGTTACAGAAGGTGCCTGTTCCTGGCAGTATTATCGACAATGCAATAAAGGGAACTACGGAGCTTGATTTATTAGAAAAGGATTAAAATGGGTTTTGCTATTTTAAAGTAGTTTATGAGGTGAAACTCTTTCTCACAAATTGAGCTTCCTTAGGTTTAATCCCCCAGTAATATGATTACTTTTAATCCTGTATTTTTTCTTGCGGATTCTCTAGGCAACTGTAATGACGAAACAGCTTACCTAGCAATTAATTTATAGAATATCACTTACTATGGCAAATTACGCAATCAATGGATTCGGTCGCATCGGTAGAAACGTGCTCCGAGCAATGCCCCCTGAAGAACGAAAAAAGGTTGTGGTGGTTAATAACCTGATGGAGAATAGAACTCTTGCACACCTTCTCAAGTATGATTCTTCTCAAGGGAAATTTGATGCCGATGTAGGCTATGATGATAACCACATAATCATAGATGGACATAAAATTTGGACGACAGGGGAGCGTGACCCTTCCAAGTTAAACCATAGTGAACATGGAGTAGATGTAGTCTTAGAAGCGACAGGAGCGTTCGTTACGATGGAAGGAGCGTCCAAGCATATAGAAGCGGGTGCGAAAAAGGTCCTTATCTCTGCTCCAGGTAAAAACGTAGATTTCACGATGTGTATTGGAATTAATGATAGTGATTATGACCCAACAAAACATAATGTTGTTTCAAATGCCTCTTGTACGACAAACTGTTTAGCTCCTCTAGCTAAAGTTATAAACGATAGGTGGGGAATCGAAAAAGGCTTTATGAGCACTATTCACTCATATACTGGAGATCAGCGCCTTCTTGATGCTTCTCACAAAGATCTCCGCCGTGCGCGTGCTGCAGCTACGAACATAGTTCCCACCAGTACTGGAGCAGCGAAAGCGATCGGGCTCGTAATTCCTGATTTAGCTGGAAAACTCAATGGAAGCTCTTTCCGAGTACCAACACCCACAGGGTCACTTACCGATTTTACCGTAGTTCTAAAATCTGGAACAACTATTGAAGAAGTTCACGCCGCATATAAAGAGGCCGCTGCAGGTGAATTAAAAGGAATACTAGAATACTCTGAAGAGCCTCTTGTTCTTCAAGACATCGTAGGTAACCCGCATAGCTCAATATATGATGCAGGCACAAGCCTGATGGTCGGTGATAACTTCCTTAAAGTATGCGCTTGGTATGATAACGAGTGGGGTTATTCATGTCGTTCTGCAGATGGACTTAAGATGCTTGGTGATTCTCTTTAATTTTAAGAGCAACTCTTAATAAATAACTCAATTATAATGGTCGTGGGATATAGTTCCCACGACCATTTTTATTATGTATTTCTTTATTGATCGATAAAGATAGTTTTCAGAGGGTCTTAAACATACAAATCATGAAAAAATTATCGATTAGAAACTTAGAGGTCTCAGGCAGAGAAGTCCTGATGCGTTGTGACTTTAATGTTCCTTTAAAAGAAGGGGTAATAACGGATGACACACGTATAACGGCGGCGCTACCATCGATTAAGCTATTACTAGATAAGGGTGCTAAGCTGGTTCTTTGCTCCCATATGGGACGCCCGAAGGGGCAAGTGAATTTAGAATATTCCCTAAAGCCTGTAGCGACAAGACTCAGCGAGCTGTTGGGAAAAGAAGTGCTTTTTGCTGAAGATACGATCGGGGAGTCAGCTATGTCCTACCGCGCAAATCTAGAAAACGGTCAGGCTGTGCTTCTGGAGAATACCCGCTTTGCTGAAGAAGAGACCACCAATGATCCAATGTTTGCGAAAGCGCTCGCTGGAAATGCGGCGGCCTTCGTCAATGATGCCTTTGGCACGGCCCACCGCGCGCATGCCTCTACGGAAGGGGTGATTCATCACTTGCCACAATCAGCGATGGGGCTTCTAGTAGAGAAAGAGTTGGAGTTTTTAGTAGAAAAACTAGATTCTCCAGAGAGTCCCTTTGCTGTGATTATAGGGGGTAAAAAAGTCTCAGATAAAATAAAGGTTATCGATAAGCTCCTCGATAGAGCTGATGTCATGATAGTTGGTGGCGCAATGTCTTATACTTTTCGAGTGGCGCAGGGCTATAAGGTAGGGAATTCCTTAGTAGAAAATGATTATGTTGAGCTTGCTGGTGAGCTTATGAAAAAAGCAGAACAGAAGGGTGTAAAATTCTACCTGCCGAAGAATGATCTTATTGCCCAAGAGATAAGCCCGGAAGCAGAAACGAAGAGCACGATCGAATACGGAGCTGATAAAAATGTGATCCCAGATGGCTGGCTAGGCGTTGACATTGGCGATGCGGCGATTACGGAATATTGTGAAGTCTTACGAGGCTGTAAAACCGTTCTATGGAATGGACCGATGGGTGTGTTTGAGCTAGAAAATCTCTCTAAAGGAACGAGAGCTATAGCGGAGACCCTCGCAGAGATTGATGCGACGGTGATTCTAGGTGGTGGTGATTCAGTAACGGCTGCAAATAAATTTGGGGTAGGTAGTAAGCTTACCTTCCTTTCTACTGGAGGAGGTGCTTCTCTAGAACTACTAGAAGGAAAAGAACTCCCAGGAGTAGCTAGTCTGACAAACGGATAACAAAGAAATATCATGACTTTAAGGAAACCAATTATCGCCGCGAACTGGAAAATGAACAAGGGCCCAGCAGAGGCTTCAGAGTTCGTCGCTCACTTTAAATTAGAGGCGGCTGATCTTGAGAAAGTAGAGATTGTTATCGCAGCTCCTTTCATAGCTCTCTCATCCATCACAGGGAAGAACTTTGCTGTTGCTGCGCAGAACTGCTCAGATAAAGAGAGCGGCGCGTATACAGGTGAAATCAGTGTCTCTATGCTCAAAGAAGTCGGGGTAGAATACGTCCTGACGGGGCATAGTGAGCGACGTTCTCTTTATGGAGAAACAGATTTAGAGGTTAATGCGAAGAATTGTCAGATTTTAGATCACGGATTAAAGCCAATTTTCTGTATAGGAGAGACGCTGGCAGAGCGAGAAGCAGGCAACTTAAAGTCCGTTCTGAAAACTCAAGTGACCGAAGGTTTAAAAGGGATTTGTAATGAAGGGGTTCTTAATTGCGTGGTCGCCTATGAGCCCGTATGGGCGATAGGAACTGGCGTAACCGCTTCTCCTGAGCAAGCACAAGAGGCTCATGCTATGGTGAGAGGGCTGATTGCAGAGCTCTATACCCCAGAAATAGCAGATCAAATCCGCATCCAATACGGAGGCTCTATGAAGCCTGCTAATGCTGATGAGTTGCTTGGGTTGCCAGATATTGACGGAGGACTCGTAGGTGGAGCGGCTCTAGACCCTGAGAGCTTTTTAAGTCTCGTGAGGTCAGCTGTTAATTCTGTTTCTTAATGTTAGGTTTCTTATAAGAAAAGCTTATAGCACCTCTATTTGGAGGTGCTTTCTTTTATCCCTTCATCTTTTGCATAAGTCCTTCCGCAGCTTTTGTGAACGCTTCTGCAGGTGCTGATTTATTTGGGTTAGCGAGAGCGATGGGTGTGCCCACATCGCCCGCTTCACACGTGGTAGGATCAATTGGGATTTCCGCTAGAAATGGGATTTTTAGCCTTTTCGCTTCTTCTCTTCCGCCGCCTTTTCCAAAGATTTGATAACGCTCTCCGTGATCACATTGGAAATATGCCATATTCTCGATCAATCCATGAATCGTCACGTTGACTTTGGAGAACATCGAGATCGCTTTTCTGGCATCGATTAAGGCGATTTCTTGTGGAGTAGTGACAATCAGAGAGCCGTCTAAAGCCACCGTTTGCACGATCGTTAACTGAATGTCTCCTGTGCCTGGAGGGAGGTCTAAAAGGAGCACGTCCAGCTCACCCCATTCGACTTGTCTGAGAAACTGCTGAATATAACGAGTCGCTAAAGGTCCACGAACGATGACAGGGGAGTCTGGTGAAAGAAGGAAGCCCATTGACATAAGAGTGATGCCGTGCGCTTTGATTGGAATGATTTGATCTTGAGCATTTGAGGAGGGCTGTCGATCCCCTGCGCCAAACATGTGTGCGATGGAAGGGCCGTAGAGATCACAATCACAAATCCCCACTTTGAGACCTTGCTTAGAGAGAGCGATGGCGAGGTTTGAAGTGACCGTAGATTTACCCACTCCACCTTTTCCAGAGGCAACGGCAATGATGGACTTCACTCCAGGAATACCTGTTTTTCCACCACCTTCAGCGGACTGAGCTCCACCGCCTGAGGCTTGAGGCGGTGTTTTTACATCTACCGTTACGCGGTATGTAATGCTGTCATCTAAAGTGTTGAGGGCATCTTGGCAATTCAAGTAAATCTCTTCAGGGATTTTAGCGTCAGTCGTTTGAATCTGAATCGTGACCTCTGCTTGCTTGCCTTCTAACTTAACGTCTTTTACTAAGCCAAAGGATACAATGTCTCTGGAAAAACCAGGGTATTTTACGGCCTTAAGGGCGTCTTTTATTTGTTCAGTCGTCATGGGTAAGAAATTTTTGCGCTAGTTTTAGATCAGAAGGGTAAGTGATCTTTGGGTTAAAGCAAGGGGAGTTCACAAGAGTTGTTTGTTGCCCGATGAGTTGAAGCGCGGACACTTCATCTGTCACTAATTGGTCTCGTTTTTCCACTACTTGGTAGGCTTTCTTGATGAGTTCAGTAGAGAAAATTTGAGGCGTTTCCATAAACCATAAATTTTCACGTGAAACAGATTCTTCTGCCTGCTGTGATGCATTGGCACGCTTAATCGTTTCTACCGCAGGACGAGCGAGGGTTGCTGCGCCTGTTTCTTTCGCTTTTTCATAGCAAGTCAGTATTGCGTCCGGAGTGACGAGAGGGCGGGCTCCATCATGAATAGCACTATACGTCGAATCTGGAGAGAGAGCATCTAGACCTGCTCTCACGGAATGGTGCCTTTCAGCTCCTCCATCCACTCTCTTGATCGGTGTTTTTGATAAGTGCTCTAGGGAGCATTGTGCATAACGCTCTCCAGGACAGACGATGATGATTTCGCGCACTTCTTCTACAGAAAGAAATCGCTCAATCGAATGGGAAAGGACGGGACGGCTTTTAGTGAGTGGCGCAAGAAGTTTATCAAACCCCATACGTCTACTATTTCCCGCAGCTACGATGATGACTGATAACATAAGATTATCTAGTGAGCGTTCCTTTCTTAGATGGTTTCATTACGGCATCTAGCATGAGCTGTGCAGAGGGAGTCCAAGTCTCTTCTTGAGCTTTAACGATGGCATCAGAAAGATTTAGCTTCGATTGAAAGAGAATAAAGAAGAGGTGCTTGATTTCTTTTCGTTGCTCGGGTGTGAATCCTGCTCGCTTTAACCCCACAATATTTAATCCTGGCATTTTGTTAATCCCATAGGTGAGGCAGTATGGGGGAAGGTCTTTCGTGAGACCTCCGTTACCTTGCATGAGGCTGTAATCACCCACTTTAACGAATTGATGAATACCTGCACTCCCACCGAGAAAAACGCGGTTTCCAACTTCTACGAAGCCAGCGAGCATAACGTTATTAGCAAGGATAGCATGATCCTTAACGACCGTATCATGCCCCATATGTGCGCCAGCCATAAGGAGGTTATGGTTTCCGAGAATGGTGTTTTCACCCTCGATTGAAGCACGGTGGATTGTGCAATTCTCACGGATCGTATTGTTATCACCGATGATGACCCCGCTTTTCGTGTCTTTGCTAAAGGAGAGGTCTTGCGGGACTTCTCCTATCACCGCGTGAGAATAGATCGTGTTATTTATCCCTATTTCTACATCTCCCCAGAGATGCACATTCGCTTTCAGTAAGGTGCCCGCCCCAATCTTAATATTCCCTTCTAAAATACAATGAGGGCCAATGGTGACCTCATCCGATAAAGAGACCTCATTTCCTATAATAGCGGTGGAATGAATGATAGCTGGCATAATATTCTAGAGTTTTCCTGCCTCAACAAAGGAGAAAAAGGAAGCATGATTTTCTCCTGCTTTACCAATGATGAGGTGATCGTGAAAGGTGACTCCCATAATCTGCGCGGCATCAGATATTTTTTGGGTCATTCTTCGGTCTGCTTGGCTGGGGGAGGGGTCACCGCTGGGATGATTATGCGCGAGAATAAACCCAGAGGCTTGGTTTAAAATAACAGGACGCAGGATTTCTCTGGGATTCGCTACCGTGCTATTTACATCCCCTTGCGAGACTTCCTGGTATTTGATGAGATTAAGCTTCGTATCCACCGCAATGACGAGGAGTGTCTCGGTTCTTCTGTGCCCAAGAATGGGTTGCAGGAAATCATAGATAAGCTCTGGGCTGTTCAGAGGCTTCTTATGGATTTTCTCTTTGGCAACGCGGGCTCCAAGTTCAAAGCAAGCGATCAACTGTGAGGCTTTCGCGAGTCCCAGTCCTTTTTCGACCGCTAATTCCTTTGCTTCCAAGCGCCCAAGGGCACTGAGCGAACCATGCTTCTCGATCAGTTCCTTGCCAATCTCGATCGCACTTTTTCCTTTTATACCTGTTCTTAAAAAGATGGCAATAAGCTCTGAGTCTGAGAGGGATTGCGCTCCGAGGGTGACTAATTTTTCACGAGGGCGTTGCTCGCTAGGAAGCTGAGTGATCTTAGCCAAAACGCTTTTTTATATTACGGGCTCAGCTTGCAAAGATTTCTTTAGACGCTGGATGAAGGGCGGCTCACTCATTTGATCCTCTTTAGTAAAAGAGGTTTCAATATTATTCAGCGTACGGAGAATAATGGTCTTTAGGGAGCAAGGAGCCTTAAGAGACAATTGCGCATTCTCAGAAAGGTTTGGATTATTCCTCATAATTTGTTCGGGATGGAGGACTCTGCCACGATTATAAGCGTCTATGAGAAAAGGACGATCTGGAGAGGGAATCCATGCCAGAAAATGACCTGGGTAATTACAGCCTTCTACTTCTAGCCCGAAGCGGTTGGCGATCAACATAAAGATCGCTACCAAGGAGATAGGGTTGCCAAGGGTGTGATGCATCACCCAAACAAGATCTGAGTTTTCCTTAGCAAAGTAGCGAGCAGTATTCCCCATGAATTTTTCTGAGCCGAAGAGGAAACGACCAAGTTTTTCGATGTTTGTAGAGGCTTCTGCAAGGTGTACCTCATCTGCGAGCTGATCCAGAGAGTCGGCCAGTGAGGGGCGAAGGGTTAGCCCGTCATGGAGATAATCAGAGAGAAGAGAGAGAAGAAACTCAAAGGTGTCCCAATCACGAGATCCTTCTTTATGAAAAGCAGCTGGAATGAGCCACTGGTTAGCGAGGTTACGTTGACGTCCAGGGATCAAATACTGAGAGAGTAATCGCCGTTCTTTGTTTGAAAGAGAGATGGCATCCCCCGCAATTTGCTCACTTATATCACCGCCAAAATCTTGAAAATACCCTCTTACCGCCTCTTGAACAGAGGTATCTGGATCATCCAATAGTTTAATTACATGTAAGAGGTCTGAATGCACTTGGATAAATACTAAAGCAAAAGAAGGCACAATGCACGCAGAAAATGCTAAGAGCTAAGAGCTCAGCATTACTTTATAAATCATTACCTCGCTATTTTCTATTAGTTTTACAAGAGTCAGCGGCTAAGCGCATAAACCATTTAAAACCACTTTGAACTTTTAACATTTCCTCTCGTGTAATGAGCATGGATTTCACACTTTTGGGGTGAGTTATCTTGTCTCTTACCTTGACGGCATCGATGAAATCTTTTCCTCCCTTCGATGAATAATCGATTTCTAAATCGAGAAGTCTGTATTTTGACAAGTAATTGTAAATAAATTTGACTCTCTTTTTTAAGGATAGTCTTGAATCTCGCTCAATAAAGAGCAGCTCACCTTCTGTTTTTTTGAAACGCTTTTCTTGCATTTCTGCAATTAAAATTGGAGATTCATTATGAAATTTCGCGAACTCTATAGTCAATATAGCCGCGGTATTCACAATGCCTTCTATCCCTCTAAATATAGAGCTAACAAGAATCCTTGCTATAGATTGATACTCATTTTCAAATTGGAGTATGGACTTGCAAGTGTCTGAATCAGCTTTAACGGCTTTTATCATGTCTGCATATCCATCTAACGCATTTAGTATTTGCTGATTCATTTTACATTATTCTACTTAGGTTATTTTTCACCTAGTGCTTGAATCTGATTAATGAATGTAAAAGCGACGTCAGCGACTTCTTCACCTTTCTTACTAAGGTGGCTTTTGAAGAAGTCTAAGTGGTCTTGGTGCTCATGGAAATGATGCGGGGTTAAGACACAAGAGAAGACAGGGACTTCGGTGTCTAGTTGTACTTTCATAAGTCCATCAATCACAGCGGAGGCGACAAAGTCATGTCGGTAAATTCCGCCGTCTGTAATCAGTCCGAAGCAGATGATGCCGTCAAAGTTTCCTGTCTTGGCTTGCTTCAGTGCCATTAAGGGGATTTCTAGGCTGCCAGGAACAGAAAGATCTACTAAGTCAGTAGACGGATTAATACCCTTAGATTCTAGTTTTTTGATACATGCCGATTTGGCAGAATTAACTAAATCAAGATGCCAAGATGCGGAGATTAATGCGATTTTCATAGGTTTTTTCTCATTCTTTACAGAGATCAAATGTGAGGTAAATAATAAGCCACAAAAAATTAAGGTTTTTCCCTTATCCTAGAGAAGAATAAGGTAGGAGCTTTTGATAAAAAGCCTGTAGAATGAGATTCGCCATCTTACACTTTATTTTATGAGCCACCTTGTTTATATCGAATTACTAGAGATCACATAACACGACATTTTTTATAAGCGGAGGATTCATCGAATCCTCCCTACCG
Source organism: uncultured Verrucomicrobiales bacterium (assembly GCA_938008215.1). Classification (GTDB taxonomy): domain Bacteria; phylum Verrucomicrobiota; class Verrucomicrobiia; order Verrucomicrobiales; family Akkermansiaceae; genus WTJZ01. Next base: position 9,200 of record CALLLS010000064.1, read on the forward strand.
CTTCGCTATATAATACAAGCAAACTGGGTAGGGCGGTTTTGATAAAACCGCCGTTTCTCAGGGAGGCTTTACCCTAGTACGTTTTTTGTCGTGTAGTGTGACTAGAGATAAAAACCATCCAAATCGCCCCTACCTGCCAATCACATATAATGATCAATTTAACGGAATTACTCGAAGAACCCACCCATCGTTTTTTCCCAGTCTCTGCGTTTCTTTTTCGTTAAGCGTCCTTGGTTTCCTTCTTGACGCATAATGCGCTCTATACGCGCGGTTTCTCGGGCCTCTTTTATTAGTGCTTCATCAGTATGATCCTCAAAGGCTTCGCTAGCAAGACTTGCAGAGACACGCTTCTCTATGATCTGCATGATTGTTATTGATTTTTGATAATTCGCTTCATGGGCGGGGATGGTGAGCTGGTCACCCGCTTTTAAAACGGTCGAGGGTTTTATAGAGTCCCCATCGCGCTTCACTTTTCCACCTTCACAGGCTTTAGAAGCTTGGCTTCTGGTTTTAAAGAAGCGCGTTGCCCAGAGCCATTTATCGGCTCTTAAAGCGTGAAGTTCTTGATCTTGAGAGTTTCCCATACGTGTGACGCCAATGAAAGTTTTCCGCGAGTAAGCTTGCCAGAGATTAGGTCAAAAGAGTAGAGCAGTAGGTAATTAATTTCAAGTAAAGATGGGACGTGCATTTGAATACAGAAGAGCTTCTAAGGAAAAACGATGGGATAAGATGTCTAAGCTTTTCCCAAAGCTAGCGAAATCTATTACGATGGCGGCGAAGGAGGGCGGTGACGATCCAGAGAGTAATGCTAAACTTCGGCTGGCGATCGCCACGGCGAAGAATGAGAACATGCCGAAGGATAACATCAAGAAGGCGATCGAAAGAGCGTCTGGAAAGGATGCCGCAAATTTCTCAGAAATCACGTATGAAGCGAAGGGACCACATGGCGTTCTGCTCTATATTGAATGCGCCACGGACAATACGAACCGCTCTATCACGAATGTGAAAACAGCCGTGAATAAATCAGGCGGGCAGATGATGAATGCAGGATCGTTTGATTTCATGTTCGCGCGGAAGTCCGTGGTGGAATTTATGAAAGGTGAGGAGATGGATTTGGAAGAGGTAGAGCTCTCTTTGATCGATGCAGGGTTAGAGGAGCTTTCAGAAGAGGAGGGCGAAGTCCTTTGTGTCGCTGAATTTACTGACTTTAGTAACTTAACGAAAGGGGTTGAGGAGCTAGGAATAGACATCACGAAGGCGAGCTTGCAACGCATTCCGAGTAATCCTACCGAGTTTTCAGAAGAGCAACTTGCTGAAATAGAGGAGCTTATTGATAAACTGGAAGATGATGAAGACGTGCAATCCGTCTTTACCAATATCGCTTAAGGAGTATCGATCACGATTAAGGTCGTATCATCATCACCAGCATTTGCGGTTGCTTGGTCAAGAAGGGACTCACACATTTCGGTGTGCGCTTCTTCTTTAATTTGGATGTCTTCACCTTGGAGTATACTCGCTAGTTTTCGATCCGCGAGACCATCAATGATGCCGTCACTACAAAGCAAGTAACGGTCTCCTGCCTGCCAAGTATCACTGCCGTGTTCAGGGGAAATGGTATCATGTGTTCCTCCCATCGAATCGAAGAGAATATGCTTTCTAGGGTGCATACGGTATTGGATTTCACGCATTTCACCGCGCTTCCATTGGCGGAAGGCAAAGTTATGGTCATTACTGAGCTGGGTGAGCTCTCCGTTACGCATTCGGTAAAGTCGACTATCGCCTACATTTGCCCACAGGATTTTATCACCCTGAAAGATCATGCCTACGAATGTAGCGCTGAGGTTTGAAGCATTCTGATTTTCTGCAGCCTTATCATTAAGGGCGGCATGCGTTTCTTTAAGAAGCGCTATGTAATTCTCCTCACTGAGGGGAAGGGTAGTCTTATTCTCTACCAGATATTTAAAGATGTTTAGGACGAGCCGAGATGCAAACTCGCCACCATTGCTCCCGCCGACTCCATCAGAAACGGCAAAGGATGCAAATCGAGCAGGCATGATGACCTCTCCATGATCGGCACTATTGATATGCCCTTGAGAATTGATGATGAAACTAGAGTAGCTGTCTTGGTTGGTTAGGTGCCTGCGTCCTTGTTTGCTTGCACTCGCCCAATGCAGTCGTGTGAGCTTCGTTTTCGTGCGCACTGCTTCCGCTGGTCTGCTCAGGATTTCTGCCAGCTCGAAGTCGATGATACAAAACCGCCCTAGCCGATCGTCGTAGGTGATGTTTCTCGGCTCAGGATCATCATGTCTAATGCCATATTTTTCTTCTAGTTCGGCGAAAAGACTATCCGCTTTTTTCTTAGAAATCGTTTGCTCTGCCGTGCGTCCGCAATTCGTGGTGACGATGCAGTTTTTCTTAGGGAAGGACTCCAGAAGCTGTGGCACATAGATGCAGCCCCGCTCCTCTAGGGCACGTAGGACTCTCACTTCATTTGCGCAGCGTTTATCGGCATCGGTTCCGCGGAACTGTTTATGAACGTTTCCTTGGAAATCAATCCTTACTAGGGAGCGAATACCGTCTTTGAGTGAGATCATGCTTTTACTTAATCTGGACTGGAGAAAAGGAAAAGAGCAAAGCGGGAGAAAGGAGAACGGATGGAATCGCTTCCATCCGTTCATAGTGTCTTTCTATAAGCCGGATTCTGTTCCGCTTGCGCGGAGGTGACCATTTGTCTTTTCGCCGAAACGAAATCCCTTTCGGGATGCGACTATTACCCGGAGATTCAACGAGTGGGGACTCTTCTCCTGTTATGTCTTGCTTCACATGAGGTTTACCCTGCCTCCATTGTTACCTCTGGAGCGGTGGGCTCTTACCCCACCTTTTCACCCTTACCTCACCGAAGTGGGGCGGTTTGTTTTCTGTGGCACTCTCTGTCCAGCAAGCTTAAACCTGCTGTCCCACGCTTTCACATGGCATGTTCCCCTACGAAGTCCGGACTTTCCTCGACCCTTACCGAAGCAAAGACCGCGACCACCCAAAAGACGCTGTTAAAGCTAATACCCTAAGAAGTGTTATTTTAAAACATAAATATCCAAGAGGAGATATATAGTCATGAGGAAGGCTACGATCAGACGAACAAGAAGTCCTGAGAGGGTGCCCACCGCAGACCCAACGCCTGAAGTAGTCGCGTCCTTTAAGTTTTTCTTTCCGAAGAATTTTTCAAAAAGCAGTGCGCCGACTAGTGGCCCAATGATAAAACCAAATGGAGGGAAGAAGAGACCTACCATTACCCCCGTAATTGCGCCCATGGGACCCCATTTAGAGCCGCCGAATGATTTAGAGCCAATCGACCCACTGAGCATCTCAAAGGTTTGTGAGGCAACCAGAAATAGGGCTAGGACAACGAGGGTGGTAATACCGAGACCTGAATCCTCTTTTAGCATCGCGTAATGCGCTATCCCCGCAAATAGAATCAGTAAGTGACTAGGAATAACCGGAAAAAATGCTCCGATTAAACCTGTGATGAGAAACAAGTAAGTAATTACCCAGGGGAGAAGCTGAATAAGAGAGTCCATAATTATAAAGTATTTATCTGTTACCTTTATTGAGGAATAGGAAAGTTTACAAGCCTGTGACGAAGTGAATAGGGAGATTTTGTTTTTATCATTAGACTGCTATCAGTTTTAGTAATTTCGTATTGCTTCTTAGTCAAAATGCGTTTTTTGCCGTCAAGGTTAATAGTGGCAGTTCCTGATTTCTCAATAATAATAGAGTAGTCGTTCTTTAAGCTACTAAGCTTTGATATGTTAGAGTGAAAGTAGTAAACCCAATCTTTGAGGCATAATGAAATACAGGCTAAAAGAGAAAGAGAGTTTTCTTCATTCCAGCCTGCATGCTTTATAAAGAATGACATGAAAATTAAGCTAGGAATGAGGAATAACAAGCTTCTCAGCGAGACTTGTTTGAAGTCAGCGTATTCCATCAAGACTGCTTTGTTGTAGATTTACAAATGGTCAAAATTTATTAAGTGATAGTATCATCATCTATCGTAGAGTAAATACCTTTCCTTGTGTCGCCTAGGGTTACCTTATATTAAAAATATTGTAGAGAAGCAACCTTGGCTTTTCCTCCTAGAGTCTTCTGTCGACAAGAAGGATAGAATCCTTCTCTATAAATGAATCACACACCAATCAGCGCCAGCATTCTCCCCGTTTTTCCTTCTTCCGTACGGTAGGAGTAGTATTTACTAAGATCAGAGGTGGTGCAAATTCCACAATCAAGGTAGTTACTCTCCTTAATACCTATTTCCAAGGCTTGCTCTTTTATGATGGCGGCGAAGTTTACTTCATACGCTGGGGGGCGAATACATGGCGCGAGGGTGACGATGAGATCAGAAGGAGTAGACTGGAATTCTTGTTTCATGACCTCTATCCCTTCACTAAGAATGTTTTTTTCAGTACCCACGCGTCCGGAGTGAAGAAGGGCAACCGCTTTTTTAACAGGGTCTGCTATGTAAATCGCGCCACAATCAGCCACGTATATTCCTAATATGGCATTTGGATCATTGGTCGCTAGTCCGTCTGCTCCTTTGATAACCTCACCATTGCTGACACCGTTCACAGCTACGACCTTGTTGCCATGGACCTGCTCAGAGAGCCAAAAGTGATCTAGATTTCCACCTAAGGCGATAACTGCCTCATGATGATAGGGTGAAAGCCGTGCGACCGCTTCTTCCCTTTCTACCGCCGTCATTACATTTGGGACGCGGCTGACCCAGCCCGCGCGAAATCCTTTTTCTATGAGAGGATCTAAGAAAGGCTCATTCTTACCCATAAGAAAATCTTAGGGGACTTACTTTACCTTATTATTTAAGACACGCTTTGCGCCTTCTACGGTAGCTGTCTCTTCCGCATCCATTTCAGCCATCATACCAGAAATGTTTGACGCAATTTCTTTCCTCATTTTAGCGACCATTTTAATCCCGTCGTCAGTGATTCTCACCATGATCTTACGACGATCATCGACGGCTTGTTTACGCTCCACAAAATTAAGTTTTTCTAATCTATCAACGAGACCGGTGGCGGCGGCGGTAGAATGTCCCATTTTATTCGCGATGTCAGACATGGCGAGAAACTCTTCACTAGAGAGATAGGCAAGAAGAAAGAACTGAGGGAAAGATAGCTTCTCTTTATGCAGCTCTGAAGAGAGATTAAGAATACAAGAGCGTTGTGTAAACAGAATGAAATCTGCAAGTTGTTCTGCATCAGCGGTATCTTTATTCATATGTGTGTGGTGAATGTGGGGTTAGTAATAAGATTTAAGACATTCCTTCCGTTTTTCTATTGAATAGTGAAAATTCCCAAAACTTTGATAATTAGGAATGCTTTACCTTTAGTTTTTATAAAAAAACATATAATTCGATCTCTGACTAGAGAAAAGTGGATCATTTAAATAAATAATTTTTATTCGCCTTCCTTAATTACGTGTATCATACTCTCTATATGAACTGTGATTTTTGTTCTGATACAGCCACAATTTTTCTAACACAGGTTACGGGTGAAGAGCTTAAAAAAATATGTCTCTGTGAGGATTGCTCAAGAAATAAGGAGCTCATGACGGAAAAGGGATTGATCCAAGCCTTTGCTGATAATCTTATCCCGCTAGCTGGTGATGGAAATGATATTGGGATGGAAGACGTAACGATGCCTTCTCTATCCTGTGAATGTGGCTTTTCCCTAGGTGATTTAAGCTCAACAGGGCGGCTTGGCTGTTCTGAATGTTATCATACCTTTCAGGATGTTTTAGAAGGGAAAATACTCTCGCTCCATCGGGGCGGTGAGCACACTGGAAAAGAAATAGAAATTCCTATTGATAAGAAGTCCTTAGAGAAGAAAATAGCTAAGATTAAAGGCTCGCTAGAGGACGCTATTAATAGTGAAGACTTTGAGCTGGCAGCTTCCTTACGTGATGACCTAAAACGACTAGAGGGCGACCTATTAGCATTATGACATTTGAGAACCTTATAAACACGTTCATCTCACACTCCTCTAATAAGGAGAGTTGTGTGATAACGAGTAGGATTCGCTTAGCGAGAAACCTTAGTGATGTTCCCTTTCCGGGCTGGGCTAAGAAAGCTGAGAGGAAGGAGACTTATGCGACGCTTTCTAAAGCTCTTAAGAAGATAGCACCAAATAAAAGCTATTTTGAGGAGCTTGAGAATCTGGAGTCCTTACAAAAGCAGGTTTTGGTGGAGCAGCACTTAATGAGCCGTGAGCTCGCCGCACGTGGAGAGGGATGTGGAATAGCAGTGAATAAGGATAAGAGTCTTTCTGTAATGCTAAATGAAGAAGACCACTTTAGATTACAGGCGATACAGCCTGGACTCAGTCTTAAGAAGGCTTACCGTGCTTTGAGCAAAATGGATGACAGCCTAAGTGAAAGCCTGAACTTTGCCTATGATGAAAAACTAGGGTATCTTACTTCTTGTCCAAGTAATGTGGGAACGGGAATGCGCGCCTCCGTGATGCTGCATCTCCCCGCGCTCTACATCGCGGATCAAATCACTCCTGTATTAAAAGCCGTTTCTAAGCTGGGGCTTGCGATTAGAGGGTTTTATGGAGAAGGAACGGAGTCACTTGGGCACCTTTATCAGATCTCTAATCAATCGACCTTAGGGGAATCTGAAATGGAAATTATCGCGCGGGTAGAGCGTATGGCGAAGCATGTCGTCAAAGCAGAAGAAAATGCGCGAAAAAAGATTTTATCAGACAATCCGCAGCGGCTTATCGATAAGGTAGGGAGAGCTTACGGTATTTTAAAGCATGCGAGTATTATATCCTCTAAAGAGGCTCTAAATCTCCTTTCTATCCTACGGTTAGGAACGGAAGTGGGGAGTTTTCCAAAAGATACGCTTGATTTGTTTGATCAACTCATGATCCAAATTCAGCCTGCGCACCTCCAATTAAATGCGGGCGGAAAGCTAGAAATAGAAAAAAGAGACGAAATTCGTGCTAAAACTATCTCTTCCCATTTGCAAAACTTACATCCCCCTGATAGTATTTGTAATAAGAACGAAGTTAAAACTAATAATACAGACTCACTTTTAAAGGATTCATGAATAATTTCACACCCAGAGCTCAGCAAGTTCTCGCCCTCGCTAGGAAAGAGGCGGATAGATTTAACCATAACTATGTAGGAACTGAGCATATCTTGCTTGGGCTCATAAAGCTTGGTCAGGGTGTCGCGGTGAGCGTCTTAGAAAGAATGGGGCTAGATTTAGAGTCTGTCCGCATGGAAGTAGAAAAACAAGTAGGGACAGGACCTGACCAAAAAGTTGCTGGCAGTGTTCCGTATACTCCTCGCGTGAAAAAGGTCTTAGCTTATTCTAATAAAGAGGCGAAATCGCTCAATCATTCTTACGTAGGAACAGAGCACATTCTCTTAGGTCTCTTAAGGGAAGGGGAGGGAGTAGCGGCAAAGGTTTTAAACTCTTTAGATGTCGACATTCAACGCACAAGGAATGAGATCTTAGCCGAAATAGATCCTAATTTCACAGGTGAAGAAAGTGGCTTAGAGAATGCAGGATTTGAAGAATCTGGAGACGAAAGTGAGGGTGGAGAAGGACGCACTAAGACTCCGGCGTTAAAGGCGTTCGGGAGAGATCTTACCAAGATAGCTAAGGAAGGCGGGTTAGATCCTGTTATTGGAAGAGCAAGCGAGATCGAGCGCGTTATTCAAATCCTGTGTCGCAGGACGAAAAATAATCCCGTCTTGGTGGGAGAGGCGGGAGTTGGAAAAACAGCTATTGCGGAAGGATTAGCCCAAGAGATCGTGTCTGGAAATATTCCTGAGATTTTACGTGATAAGAGAATTATTACCCTAGATTTAGCGCTCATGGTCGCGGGGACTAAATACCGCGGACAGTTCGAGGAGCGTATTAAAGCCGTGATGGATGAGATCCTAAAGGTGGGAGATGTTATTATCTTTATTGATGAACTGCACACTATTGTAGGTGCTGGCTCCGCCGAAGGTGCAATGGATGCCTCAAATATTATTAAGCCTGCCTTAAGTAGAGGTGAGCTACAGTGTGTCGGAGCTACAACGCTCAATGAATACCGTAAATTCATAGAAAAAGACTCAGCACTTGAGCGTAGATTCCAACAAGTGAAAGTGGATGAGCCATCGCAAGAGGATACTGTTCTCATCCTTAAGGGGTTACGCGAGAAATATGAATCTCATCATAAAGTTAAATACTCGGAAGAAGCACTAGAAGCAGCTGTGAAGCTTACTTCTCGCTATCTCACCACGCGCTATCTTCCTGATAAAGCGATCGATGTCATCGATGAGGCCGGCTCACGTGCACGCATCGGCACTCTCACGCGTCCTCCTGAAATTAAGGATATAGAGAAAGAGATAGAGGACATTAACATTAATAAGCTAGCCGCGGTGGAGGCGCAAGACTTTGAGAGCGCGGCATCCTTACGTGATGAGGAGAAGCGCACTAAAGAAAAATTAGAGGAAACAATTACGAGTTGGAAATCATCAAGTGAGGAGAAAGTCGTAGACGTGGATGATGAGGATATCATGGCTGTTGTTTCTAAATGGACAGGTGTGCCTCTGACTAGAATGGAGGATAAAGAGACTACTAAGCTTCTTGAGATGGAGTCGAAGCTTAAGGAACGTGTTATTGGTCAAGATGAAGCAGTAATCGCGATATCGAAGGCATTGCGTCGTTCACGTGCAGATCTGAAAGATCCACGTCGTCCTATTGGCTCCTTTCTATTCCTCGGACCAACAGGCGTTGGTAAGACCTACTTAGCAAGAAATCTAGCTGAGTTCATGTTTGGTGACTCAGAGGCTCTGATTCAGATTGATATGTCCGAATACGGAGAGAAATTTACATCTAGCCGACTAGTCGGTTCACCTCCAGGTTATGTAGGACATGATGAAGGGGGGCAACTTTCTGAGCAAGTGAGACGCAGGCCTTATTCGGTTGTGCTTTTTGATGAAGTTGAGAAGGCTCACCCTGATATCATGAATCTCATGCTCCAAATCCTAGAAGAGGGCATGATTACTGATTCTCAAGGACGCAAGGTGGATTTTAGAAATACCATTATTATCCTGACCTCAAATGTGGGGGCATCTACTATTAAGCGCCAAAGCTCACTTGGATTCGGTGCTATAGGTGGCGCAGAAGCGGGCGCGGACTTTGACGCCATGAAGGAGAAAATCCTAGAGGAGTCTAAAGGCTACTTTAAGCCCGAATTCCTGAACCGTTTAGATGATCTAGTAGTTTTCCATATGTTGGAGAAGAAAGATCTTCGCGTCATCGTGGATCTAGAAATTGGCAAACTTGCTTCACGCCTCACCGAGAAAGGAATTACTCTTACACTCAATGATGGCGCCAGAGACTTTATCATCGAGAAAGGATATGATACCGATTATGGAGCCAGACCGATGCGCCGTGCGGTGGAACGTCACCTAGAAGATCACTTCGCGGAATCTCTCTTACGCTCCGACATTAAGGAAGGAGACACCGTAGAGGTGGGCTATGATTCTGAAACTAAAAATCTGACATTTGAGACGAATCAATCTGGAGATAAGAAGGGTCAGGAAGCAGAGGTGTCCCAGTAAATGATCAATTGACTTGCTATCACATCAAAAGTCATCAATTATGGTCTCATGAGAACGACGATCAATGTTGATGATGATTTATTAGCAGAGGCAAAAGCCATGTTTGGGGACTTTAAAGTGGCAGACATTTTAAACCAAGCAATCAAAGAAAAGATTCAAGCGGAATCCGCAAGAAGACTTGCGGATTTAGGCGGCAGTGATCCTGATTGCTGGGCTCCCGCAAGAGGCTCCTCTTTGCTAGAAGAGAGTGAAGCTCAATACGGCTCGTAGACTCAAGACCTCTGTATAAAATGTTCGTCTTGGTAGATACTAACATTTGGATAGACCATTATCGGGAAAAGAATCCTATTTTACAAAGGCTTCTCTATGATCGGATGGTCTTAATCCACCCTCTTATCATTGAAGAGTTTGGGCTAGGGCTGTTCAGGCATCGGGATTTGCTCTTGGAGCATATGGGAAACCTCCCGCAGGTAAAACAGGCGCGTCATGCAGAGATTTTGCATTTCATCAAGGCATACAACTTAATGGGGCGGGGGATAGGCGCATTAGATACCGCTCTAGTTTGTTCCGCCATACTCACGCCTAAGACATACCTCTGGACGAAGGATAAAAGGCTTTCGAGCGTGGCTAAAGTATGTGATGTATTATTCTCTCCCGCGGATTAAGGACACTTCCCATCATCTCACTGCGACCCTTGCGATTCCTGTTCAGACACCTCGCCCGACAACTCTCTATACACTCCTCCTAGCTTTCTTGATTGATAATCTAAGATAATATTCTCATCTGAGTGACATTTTTTATGGCTCAATGCGAATTTGATAATGGAGTGTGAAGAAGCTTGCACCGTATCACCAAGATGTTAGGTAGACTATCCAAAACAGCTGGAAATATGTTAGAATACTTCAGGAAATATTCCTTACTCGCCTTTATCGTTCTTATTTTACTCTTTTTCGGATTGATCTTTATGGTCGATGGCGTGGGTGCATCTGGAATAGGGGCAGGTCCTAAGGCTATGTCTTTTAATGGAACAGCTTATACTCAGTCTCAGGTGGAGAGGCAGGGGCAGAGCTATGGCAGTATGCTTGGTAGCCTTAGGCAGGCAGGTAATGCTGGCTCTAATGAAAAGCTCATTCCTTACTTGAGAATGATGGGTGGAGGAGATGAGAGAGATTTTCTAGCGAAGAGATTACTAATTAAAGCTATGGCGGAAAAGTTTGGGGTTACTCCGAGCCAAAAGCAGGAGGAGGATTATATTACGAACTCTTTATTTACTGATCAGAATGGAGAATTTGATAAAGTATCTTATGCTGACTTTATAGAAAAACGAGTGAAGCGATATGGGCTTGGCGTACAGGATTTTAATACAATGATTGGTGAGGTTCTTGCATTGGATAAGCTCCAAGGAATTGTGGGAGCAGGGCTAGACCTAGATGAGGAAGTTTCACGAGGGTCGCTGAAGATTAACGCTCAGGAAATGACCTATGAACAGTTTACCCTTCCGGTAAGCGTGTTGATAGAGGGAATTCAAGTGAGTGATGAGGAAATAAAAGCCTATTGGGAGGAGAACAAAAACAATTACCTCACAGAGTCTGAGATGAAGGTCCAGTATGTATTGGTAGATGCTGAGATTCCTTCAAAAGAAATGAAAGGTTTAAGAGAGGCTAAGGAAAAAGCTCGTTCAGATGGTAAACCAGAAGAGGAGATTAATAAGATTCAATATACTCTTTCTGACGAAGAAAAGAATGCGCTTGTTGATGAAGTGGGCACAAAATTAGACAGCCTCTTCGTTAAGGTCCAAGATAATGAGGGCAAGAACTTTACGGGGCTGGCAAAAGAGCTCGGTTTAAAAGTGAGGGTTTCTGACTTCTTTATGCCCTCTAATGCGCCACTTGAATTAAAGTCACCTCTCTACCAAGAGCCTGGAACCGTGTTAGGAAGAATCGAGGGACTTATTGCGACTCCTGATTCTATGGATTCTGTGAGTGATGTTTATGCGATAGGTGAAGGTAAATTTTTACTTATTCAACTTCTTGAGAAAAATGAGGCAGAGCCATTACCTTATGAAGAAGCGAAAGCACGGGCGCAGGTGGATCTTCAGGATGATCGGGCTAAGAACTCTCTCGATGATGAAGTGACTAAGGTTAGAGAAAAACTTGTCGCTGAGGTTAAAGGAGAGAATGCTTCCGAGGTGGCAGAAGAATTAAACTTAATCTACACTAGACACAATGATGTAAAATTTGGGCAACCGCTTGCAGATGAACCATCGGCGCGCGAGTTTTTCACGGAGGCCATACAGCTGCAGATAAATGAATTTAGCCAGCCTATTAATCAGATGGAAGAGGGGCTGAATCGCGCTGTGATACTACGCACCCTGGAGAGAAAGTATGTTGATTCTGAAGAAAACAAGGCTATTCTTGAATCACAACTCGGAAACACAGGTGAGATGTTGAATATGATTGTGTTTCAGAACTGGTTTAATCATCAGCTAGCGCAATCGTCTTTTGAAAAGAATTAAGTTTATTATTCTGTGTCTAAGAGCTTAGAAGAAAATAGAGATGAACTCTTTGATGCAGGGAACTTAGCTCTTGCGATAGGAGATTTAGAGGAGGCTGCGACTCAGTTTAAAAAGGTCGTGAATCTAGACCCTCAATTTTTTGATGGTTGGCATGCCTATGGCATGGTGATGATGAAGCTAGAGCAATATAAGGAAGCAATCGGAGCAGGCTTACAAGCGACGACTTTAAAACCGAATGACCTCTTAGCGTGGACTGCCCTTTCTCAAATGTATGTCGCTAACGAGCAAATAGCTGAGGCGGAAGATGCTAAGCAAAAAGCTACCATTCTAGGGATAGGTGGGAAGATAGTGAAAGAGTAGCGTTATTAACAAAGTAAGAATCATGGAAGACACATTTTTTATCACTACTGCGATTGATTACGCAAACGGCGCACCCCATATAGGGCACGCCTATGAGAAGGTGCTCGCAGATGTAATCGCGAGATATAAGCGCTTTTCTGGTAAAGGAGTGTATTTCTTAACGGGGGTAGATCAATATGGACAAAAGGTACAGCAAAGCGCAGAGAAAGAGGGCATTCACCCTGCTACCTTTGTTAAAAAGAATACGAAAAAGTTTTCTAATCTTTGTGAGAAGCTAGGTATAAGTAATGATGGTTGGGCAGAGACTACTAATGACCTTCATAAGTCATGCGTGCAGTCTATTTTAAGTGACCTTGAGAAAAAAGGGCAGCTCTATAAAAAAGCTTACAAGGGATTTTACTCTGTTCGTCAGGAACAGTTCCTCACAGATAAGGAGAGAAATGATAAGGGCGAATTCGGACCAGAGTGGGGTGAGGTGGTCGAGATCGAGGAAGAGAACTGGTATTTTAAGTTGTCCGAGCATGCGGAGTGGCTAAGACAGGCGGTGGAATCTGATGCCTTAGGTATCATCCCATCTTTCAGAAAGTCAGAGGTTATAAATGCAATAGAGCGGGCGTCAGACACAGATCTATGTATCTCCAGGCCTAAAGAACGCCTGAAGTGGGGTATAGAGCTTCCCTTCGATCCAGACTTTGTCACCTATGTATGGTTTGATGCGCTTATAAATTACATCTCATTTGCGGGGTATAATAAAGAGGCTGGGAGTGACCTGCCTGAGTTTAAAGAACTTTGGAAGGACGTCGTTCATGTCATTGGGAAAGACATTATGGTGCCTCCGCACGCTATTTATTGGCCGTGTATGCTTCATGCCATGGGGTTCACCGATGAAGAGATGCCAACCTTACTTGTCCATGGGTTCTGGACAGCAGAAGGAGAGAAAATGTCTAAGAGCATTGGTAACGTCATTGACCCGATGGCTCCAGTAGAGGAGTTCGGCGTTGATGCGCTTCGTTATTTTTTAGCACGTAACATTGTGACCGGGAAAGATAGTGATTACTCACGCGCCCGCCTTGCGGTGATCTTTAATGATGAGCTCGCAAATAATCTAGGGAACCTTTTAAACCGCTCCCTAAAAATGACGAAACAGAATACAGAGGGAAAGGTGAAGGTTACTAATTACGAGGATGAATCTTGCCTAGAGCTACGAGGGTCGCTTAAAAAAGTTAATGTAGAGTATAGGGAAAAGATGGAAGCCTATGACCTAGCTGGGGCGCTTGAACTAGTGAATAACCATATCACGCTTTGTAACCAATTCGCAGAGAAGCATAAGCCATGGGAGCTCGCAAAGGATGAGACACAATCTGAGCGCCTAGCAATGATATTATATCACATGATAGAATCTTGTGCGCATGCAGCCTATTACCTCTCTCCGTTTATTCCAGAGTCATCGCTTAAGATCCTTTCACAGTTAAATCTAAAACTAGAAGATAAGAGTGTGAGTGAAATGAAGTGGGGTATCCTAACAGATGGGCAAGAAGTGTCTAAACCTAAGCCAGTTTTCCCTAGGATTTCTCTGTAAGGTATTTTTTCTTTATCTTTAGTCGAAATGTATGTTATGTGCAATAAATGAGGCTCTTTCTTTTTCTTTCGCTCGCCCTAATTACATTTGGTCAGAAGTCAACTTCTCAATCATGGGAAGCTTTATTTAAAGTTCCGCCTAAAGCGGAAGTAACTCAGCCCGTAGCAATGCAAGATGGACCTGGTGGGAGTTTAGGGTTTGCAGGATCTGCGGGAAATACCGGTGCATACTCTACCCCAGTTCAAGACGGAGATTACGCAACGTATATTAGAGAGAACAGTGTGCCTGTAAGTGAATCAGGTTTAGACGTCAACACTTCAGAATCACCTGAGCCT
>CALLLS010000065.1 GCA_938008215.1 uncultured Verrucomicrobiales bacterium
TGCTTAATAGACCAAGGGCGTTTCACATCCTCCTCTAGAAGCTTAATGTCATAATTAGATTCCAAATAGAGAAGATTTACTCCTTTCAGCCTATTCTTTAGACTCTCGGAGACATACCCTAAGTCTGTCATTACGCCGAGCTTCCCGCCTTCTGTGGATATTATAAACCCTACAGGATCTGTGGCGTCATGAGGAATGCGAATAGCCTCTATCTCTAGATGCTCAACCTTAAATTTTTGCCCTGGTTCAAAGATTCCCCAGTCCGCCTCCATCTTAAATTGTGAAACCAAATATTCATGTGTCATCACACTCGCATATACTTTAATGGACTGCTTTCTTAAAAGCACAGGTAATCCCCCCACATGGTCTTTATGCTCATGAGTAATAAAGATCCCTTTAATTTGCTCTAGTTCGATCCCTATCGAATCTAGCCGCAAGCACATCTGCTTAGCAGACAGCCCCGCATCTACGAGCCAATATCCCTGCTTATCAGTGCCAAAAACGACACTATTTCCAGCACTACCACTACCCAACACAGAGAACCTCATAAACTTAAGAAACCTTAATGAGTCATCCTTGGGTCTGTCAAATAAACAACAACAGTAAAGTGCCTCTAGAGACACTTATGGAAAAGGGGATTCTTGCTGGCCTACCTCAAAAGGTTTTTACTGACGATATCCCACCGTCGGCAGAGAGAACTTGTCCTGTCATGAAGCGAGAGTCATCGCCTAAGAGGAGACAAGTTATAGCGGCTAGCTCTTCTGCAGAACCGATCCGATTCAGCGGATGCCGCTTAGCAGACGCCTCTTTCTTAGCCTCTGCATTCAAGAGAGATGACGCTAATGGTGTGTCTGTGAGTGAAGGAGCGATCGCATTCACTCGAATCTTGGGTGCCCATTCTGCAGCGAGTGAGCGGGTCAGACCTTCTATCGCCCCCTTCGCCATGGCGATAGAAGCATGATACGGCATCCCCGTTTGCACCGCAACGGTAGAGAATAGAACCACTGATGCTGATTCAGATTTCTTCAGAGCGGGAAGAGCTTGTTGGAGAACATTCACTACTGCCTTTGCATTCACTTGGTAATCCAGATCAAAGTCTGCTTCTTTTAAGCCATGGAAGGGCTTGAGATTGATGGAGCCAGGAAAATACACCACCCCGTCGAGCTTCTCCGGTAAAGTTAACTCAGATGGGCTGGTGGCTTCAAACTCTTGAGTCTCAACCCCTAGTGCTTTTAACGACTCGGCATCCCTAAGAGCTGCGATCACTTTATGCCCCGCATCCGTGAGCTTTTTAACCGTTTCATATCCGATTCCTGTATTTCCGCCTATTACTAAGAAAGTTTTCATAATTTGATATCCATCAGGAAACTCCTGACCTACAAGAGGTAAGCACGGATAGCCACTACGCAACTTATTATGTCTACATTTTCGCTCCACCCACAATTAGAGAAAGACTGCATTTACATCAAAAAGCTAGGGTTATGTCATCTTCTCTTACTCAATAATGCTTACTTCAAGTGGTTTATCCTTGTACCAGAAGTAGAGGAAGAGCAGGTTCACCTCCTCTCTTCTGAAGACCGTGCTCTACTCTACACAGAAGCACAGAAAATATCTGAGAAATTAGAAGCCGCCTATTCACCCAAGCGAATCAACATAGGCGCGATTGGCAACATGGTACCGCAACTTCACTTCCACGTCGTCGCTCGGTTTGAAGACGATTCCGCATGGCCAAGCGTCGTCTGGGGGCATGGCAAATCTAAACCCTATAGAGATAGCGAAGTGAAAAAAATACTTAGTGAATTCGAAAACATGTAGTCAATCTCTCTAAGCAAAAAGAACCTTACGCTTTCTGTTAAAACATAAAGAAAGCAAAGAAAGACTCGTTAACATTGCAGTGGAAGGCTCTGGTAATATCATTGAAGAATTTAATGAGTCTGTGTCTTGTATAAATTGAAAAGATTGCCCTGGTCCAATTCCATCAAAGGTATTATTGTCATTGTTAGTCACTTCAATGGTCATACGCCCCCAAAAGTCTGCTACATGTGGATCTGGATCATTTGAAGTTGGCCAATCAAAAGTCACTGTCTGATCAAAATTAGTCAGTCCAGTTGTATTAGTAATATTAAAAGTATTTCCATTCGCGCTATCTGTAGTTCCTGGTGATGGAGTAGAAAGGTCGAACGCCTCATCCGCGGAAGTAACATTAATCTGTATACTGGCTATAGTGTTTGCTAATGTAGCAACTCCGCTGGAAGTATTAGTAAATGTCCATGGATTACTAAAATTACTTGAACTAGTTAGACTGAAACTCCAATTACTTCCTACCGCAGCTCCAGCTCCTGCTGTGGTTTCAGCCCATATTGCAGAATCCTGACTTCCATCAGCATAAAGTATATTCACTACCGCCCCCTCAAGCTCATTTCCACTTGAGCTAAATCCTGAAATATTATCTGCAACTACATATGTAGGGTCTGACGATCCTAATATAAATATTGTGGCAGAATATGAGAACCCAGTAACCCAAAGAAATGAAAGTATAAATAGTCGCATACACTATTATTGTTGAAAATACGTAAAAGTCAAACACATACCGCACAATACCCGTCATTTTACTTGCACTAATTACACACTGCGACTAAAAAGTTAATGCAAATTTTGATTTTTCAACTATTAGAAAGTATACCACCCCATTTAGGGTTTCTAGATACGCTCATTATTTTGGTCCTAAATACAGGACTTATTAATACTACAGCTGCAAGTTTTTCACCCTCATACCAAGAGGTTGTGAAAGAGCGTTTATAATCATAAGTTACATTTTGGTCTAGTAGTCTTGCTTTTTTATTTAATTATGCCTAAATAATCTAATGATAGCAGATCTCATGAAACTCGGACTAGACGTCCACAATACCAGTAATATTTTACAGGAGCATTCCATTGATAAATGGAATGCGAGTAATTTGCCAGAGGTCGTCGTCTTTGCGCATTCTACAGAAGATGCCTCCAAGTGTCTCAAATACGCTCATGCAAATGACATTCCAGTAACCACGAGAGGTGCTGGCGTAGGTTATGTGGGTGGTGCAGTCCCGGTGAAGGGAGGAATCGTTCTCTCCACCATGAAGATGAATAAGATCTTGGAAATCTCACCGGAAGACGGCGTGGTGGTGACTCAGCCAGGTGTAATCACTGGAATATTACAAGATGCGGTAAAAGAAAAAGGATGGTATTATCCACCAGACCCAGCCTCGCTCGCCGAATGCTCCATTGGTGGAAACATCGCGAGCAATGCGGGAGGTCCTAGATGCCTAAAGTATGGTGTGACTAAGCATTATGTATTAGGTCTAACCGTTGTCACCGCTGATGGGTCTATAATGAAAACAGGTGGACGCCTGCATAAGAACAAACAAGGTTTTGATCTCACCTCACTCATGGTAGGCTCTGAAGGGATGCTTGGTGTCGTTACTGAAGCAAATCTTAGGA
This sequence comes from uncultured Verrucomicrobiales bacterium, assembly GCA_938008215.1. GTDB lineage: Bacteria > Verrucomicrobiota > Verrucomicrobiia > Verrucomicrobiales > Akkermansiaceae > WTJZ01. The sequence goes on from CALLLS010000065.1 coordinate 3,478, forward strand.
TTATACCACACCCTGCACATAAGAGCATACTAACGGCAACTTTCGAAAAATTTCCCACGGCGGCACTAGCAGTTCAAACTATTCTAAATTCTGGACACCATCCTTCTGCACTAGAAATCACAGATGCCTTCACTTTAGAATCAGCACGAGCCTTCATAGGTAGAGAAGCGGTTCCAGAAGGAGACGCCCATCTCATTATTGAAATTGACGGCAGAACATCAGCTGTTGAAAAGGAGCTTTCAGAAATCGTAAGTATTCTCGAAAGCTTAAATGCAGTAACAATAGAAACACACGAGTCAGAGGAAGAGTGTGCTGCGATCTGGCAATTCCGCCGCGATCTCTCATATTCATTAAAAGCTACAGGACTCATGAAGCTCAATGAAGACGTGGTGGTGCCTCGCGGAAAACTCGTTAAACTCGTTAACTTTGCACAGAAGCTTTCCGCGGAAACAGGAATTGCTATCTCGTGCTTTGGACACGCTGGTGATGGAAACATCCATACAAACCTCATGTTCTCTGATGCAGATCCTGCCATGAGAAAAAAGGCGAATCAGGCTATTGACAAGCTCTTCAAGTGGGTTCTTTCCGAGGGTGGAGCGACCACGGGTGAGCATGGGGTAGGGTTAGCTAAAAAGCGCTGGTTTCGCGGTGCCGTTGGCGAAGAAAGTTATGCGGCTCATTTAGCCATTAAAAAAGCGCTTGATCCCAAAAACATTCTTAATCCCGATAAATTTTTAGACTAGTGCTACTAGTGTATTTATTGAGCAGTAATAGGGATAGTGGTTTCTAAATAAACAACATTGCCTTCTACCTTCAGAGGAGAAGCATTAATAGGCAGAAGAAAGAAGTCTCCAGCTTTAAAGTGAGCGCCCTCATTCGACTTAAGCACTCCTTCCACTACTGTAATAATTGCAAAGCGCTCTCTATTTTTTTGGGTGATTTTTTGCCCTCTCTTTGCCTCATATCTATCTACTTTAAAATAAGGACATGATGATAGCAGACTCCCATTGTCAGCACCCATTAGAGGCTCAATATCAGTGAAATCGATACATTGTAGTGACTCTTTCACATGCAACTCTCGCGGTTTCCCGCTTAATCCTAGCCTATTCCAGTCAAACACTCGATACGTGGTATCTGAATTTTGCTGAATTTCATATATTAAGAGTCCAGCTCCAATAGCGTGAAGGCGTCCAGATTCAATGTGGATAAAGTCTCCTTTTTTCGGTGAAATAACATGTATAGATTCTTCTACTGCCCCCCTTTCAATTGCTGATTTAAATGACTCCGCTGTGACGCCCTCTTTCACTCCTACATATAGTTTCCCTCCATCTTTGACGTCTGCAATATACCACATCTCGGTCTTTGGCTCTCCTCCCAGTTCCTGCGCCAGGTCTGCTGGCGGATGCACTTGTACAGACAGATCCTTTTGGGCATCTAGAATCTTAATAAGTAGAGGGAATCTATCGGTATCTGGCATTTCTTTACCGAAAACCTCCTCTCTGTTTACATTCCAGAGATCATTAAGTGTTTTACCATCAAAAGCTCCACCTTTTACAATAGATTGATCTGCGCCACGATCCGTCATCTCCCATGATTCCCCATAAGGAGTCTTTGAATCAGGGAGCTGCCTATCATATATTTCTTCCAAGGAGCGCCCGCCCCATACACGTTCTTTATAAATGGGTTGAAAGACTATAGGCTCCATAACTATGTTAAGATAATTCTATACAATGGTGATGTAAAGAATCGACGGGCAAAACTTATTTAGACATGAAAAAAGCACCCGCATTTTCAGCGAGTGCTTTTAGTCATGAAACTAACACCTGTTACAGTGCTAAAAAATTTTAGAGAAGCCCTGCAGCTTCCAATGTAACTTTCGCTCCGTTTTTATTAATTGTCTTAAATGCTTTAGCCGTAGCTTTAATTCTGACGTAGCGCCCTTCTTCAGGAATAAATACACGCTTTGATTGAAGGTTCGGTGTTACCTTACGCTTCACAGTCTTCGTCACGTGACGACCAATACCACCTTTTTTCTTAGCGAGACCAGAACGGTGAATCTTACGACCTACGCGAACTCTAGAACCTCTGATTGAACATACTTTTGCCATAATGTGATTATTGGAATTTAAGGAGGTGAGAATTAGTAAGTTTCAACTAAAGAGTCAAGTATTATTGCATCTTTATTAGACCATTTTCTTATTCTTTTGTTTCCTTGCTTGCCAAGCAGTCTTTTTACGTTAGCAATCACCCCATGCTAAAGGCAGGAATCGTAGGACTACCAAACGTCGGAAAATCAACTCTTTTTAACGCTCTCACTAAGTCACGTAAGGCAGAGGCGGCAAACTTTCCGTTTTGCACGATAGACCCTAACATGGGAATTGTGACGGTGCCTGATGAACGCTTAGAGAAACTTTCTCAAGTATCAGGATCTCAAAAAACAATCAATGCTGCGATAGAGTTCGTAGACATTGCAGGACTAGTAGAAGGCGCATCACAAGGCGCAGGACTAGGCAACAAATTCTTGGCTAATATCAGAGAAGTGGATGCCATCGTTCAAGTAGTCAGATGCTTTGAGAATGATGACATTATTCATGAGATGGGTAGTGTAGATCCACTCCGTGATATAGAAGTAATTAACTCTGAGCTTCTTTTAGCAGACATCGCGGCCTTAGAAAAAAGAAAAGAGACTCGCGAGAAAAAGGCACGTTCTGGCGATAAGGAATCTAAGGCAGAAGTCGCTCTTATTGAAAAACTTATGCCTCATCTGGATCAAGGCAAACCTGCAACCACTCTAGAGCTAGAAGACGCAGAAACCGAATTACTCAAAACCTTCTTCTTACTTACTGCTAAACCTACTTTATTCGCCTGCAATGTAAGTGAGGATGACCTCGGTGAGGCTGCGAAAAACCCTGAAAAGCATCCTTTAGTTTCGATCGTAAAGAAGTATGCAACTGAAGCCCACGGAGCAGACTCCGTCGTAATTTCTGCACGGATAGAGGAAGAGCTGGTTGACCTAGAAGAAGAGGAAGCGCAAATGTTCTTAGATGATCTAGGAGTAGAGGATTCTGGTGTTTCTACTCTCATAAAAGGTGCCTATTACCTTCTCGGTCTTAGAACGTATCTCACTTCAGGAGAACAAGAAACGCGTGCTTGGACGATACGAGCTGGAGACAAAGCTCCTCGTGCTGCCGCCGCTATTCATAATGACTTTGAGCGTGGCTTCATAGCCGCTGAAGTCATTCACTTCAATGATCTTGTGGAATTAGGATCTCGATCCGCTGCCCGTGATGCTGGCAAGCTCAGATCTGAGGGGAAAGAATACGTCGTTGAAGATGGTGACGTCATCGAGTTTCGCTTCAATGTTTAAGAGGCTGCGGGCATAGAGCTCGCTTTCATCATGAGATTATGCCTTCTCCGCTTCTCGATCCAACTACCTTTTACAAGTGTGACCGATGCACCGCTTGTTGCCGATGGCCAGGCGATGTCAAGGTTACCGACGCGGAAGTGGAGGAAATAGCGGACTATTTAAAAATGAGGCTACCAGACTTCATTGATCAATTTACCCGCCTACGCACAAACCGCCAAGGCTTATCCCTTATCGAAAACGCTGATCATTCCTGTATTATGTTGGTCAATGGCGGGTGTAAAATCCACGCTGTAAAACCAGAACAATGTAAAGGTTTCCCAAATACATGGAACTTTCTTGGATGGCGAAAAGAATGTCATGCCAAGCCCATTCCAATCGAAGAGGCTAAAGAACAGGGATTGCTATAATTTTCTCTCTAACTAAGATAAATAAGGCACCGCGCCTACTGGTTCACTTCACCAAAGATCGTTTTTTGCTCACCTAAGATGAGCTCCGCAATTTCTCGGATCGCTCCTGCTCCACCCGATTTTTGAGTCACATGGCAGGCGATCTCCTTAACTGCAGGGACGGCATTAGCTACTGCAATTGGAAAGCCCACTATTTCCATAGGAGGAACATCTACGATATCATCACCCATAAATGCTACACTTTCTAGAGATAGCCCTTCCTTTTCACACACTTCTTTAATCAAGATGGATTTATCTTTCACGGAAGTATAAGTATGCTCGATTTTAAGCATCTTCATACGCTTTTCAATTGATCCTCCGTAGCTGCTACTCATGACAGAAATGAAAATCCCTGCTCGACGGAGAAGCGTGATCCCCATACCGTCTTGCATATCAAAAGTACGCATTTCTTGCCCATCAGTATCAAAGGTGATTTTCCCATCTGTAAAGACTCCGTCACAGTCAAAGAACACTGCTTTTATATTCTTAAGGTGATTCATTATTCAGGTAACACAGGAAGAAATTGAAGCATTTGCTGATAACGTGAAAGGCTGAAATCCCGATTCTCTTTTTGAAGCGTTTCCACTTCATCTGCCAGACAGAGCGCAATCATCATCTTAGCCTCATTTCCGTCTATCCCCTCTCCTAGTAATCTATCATGATGCTCTTTAACAAAGGGTGTTTCAGAAGAGATAAGCTGCTGCTCTACTGCAGGAATTAAACTCTCACTTAGCTCTTCAGCAGAAATATCTTCTTCCATGTCTTAGTGCGCGGATTATTTATTCTTTTTCTTCTCCATAGAAAGCAACTCTGGATACGCCTTCTCGGCAATACCACGGGAGAGCACCCTGATTTCGATCGCTCTTGTGAGGTGTAACGCCTCTTCCGCAATCGCTTGACACTCTTTGAAAGAGAGTCTTCTGAGTGCGCTATTAATCATGGGGACTTTATGCACACCTACTGACAATTCGTGAATTCCTAGCCCTACCAAGATTGGTAAAAGCTCTAAGTCGCTTGCCATCTCGCCACACACTCCTGTCCAAATCCCTGCTTTATTTCCGCCTTCTACCGTCATTTTAATCAGCCTGAGGACACCTGGATCAGCGGAACGGTATATGTCTGAGACTAGAGGATTAATACGATCCACCGCGGTTGTGTATTGAATAAGGTCATTCGTCCCAATAGAGAAAAAGTCTACCTCCTTAGCTATATCTTCAGCAAGCAGTGCCGCCGATGGTATCTCTATCATAGCGCCGACTTGGTAATTAGAACTGATCTCACAACCTTCGGCCTTTAACTCCGCTTCACATTCCTTTAATAGCTCCTTTGCTAGCCTGACTTCATTAATATGCGAAATCATAGGAAACATGATACCCACATTTCCACTCGGTGTTGCGCGAAGAAGGGCTCTCAGTTGAACTTTGAAAATCTCTGGCTTGGCGAGAGAAAAGCGTATTCCGCGTCTGCCTAAAAATGGGTTAGGTTCTGGTGACTCCAGGTTATCCCCACTCATCTTATCCCCGCCTGAATCTAGGGTTCGGAAAATCGCATCATGAGGGGCCACATCCTCCGCTACACTTGTATACAGTTTAGCTTGTTCGTCCTCGCTCGGAATATGACCTTCGTTCTCTAGGAGATAAAACTCTGTTCGGTAAAGCCCCATTCCCTCTGCCCCGTTTTTCTTGAGTAATTCAACCTCGTATGGAAACTCCACGTTTGCAGACAATGTAATATGATGCCCGTCTTTGGTATCGCTTTTCTTACCACATTCCCTAGCAAGCTCTGCTTTTAAAGAGAGATACTCTTGATATTCTTTATAATACTTCTCAAATGTATTTTCACTAGGGTGGATGACTAATAATCCACGAGTGCCATCTAGAATACAACTCGCAAAGCCCTCCACCTTTCTCACTGCCTCTTCCATCCCTACTACAGCTGGCAAACCAAGCGATCTTGCTAAAATAGCAGTATGGGAAGTATAGCTACCTTGTTCAGTAGCAAAACCGAGCACCTTATGCTTATCCAGACTTATCGTATCCGAAGGAGTCAGGTCATAAGCGACAAGAATGTGGTTTTCTTCTTTATGTTGAGCCTTGTTAGATTTTAGCAATAGATTATTTAATAGACGCGTCGCCACATCCTCTAGATCAGTAGTCCTTTCCGCCAAGTAGTCATCTTGTGCTCCGCGCATTCGTTCTATATAAGTTTGAATGACGGTGTAATAACAATAATCGACGTTTTTAAGGCTCTCACGAACGAGGTTTTTCACCTTTTTAAGCAGTGATGAGTCCTCTAAAATTAGGATGTGAGCCTCAAAGATCTGACTCTCTTCTTCACCGGAAATTCGTTTTACGGTGCGCTTGATTTGCTCTAGCTGTTTCTTAGTAGTAGAGATCGCTTTTGTAAAACGCTCAAATTCAGAATCTATTTCATCCTCTCGAATTTTATAAGCTTCAGGAGCAAAAAAGCCGCGAGTGTTCACTTGAATTATACCAAAGGCTAAACCTGAGGAGACTCCCCGCCCTGCTAAAGTGATCTCATCCTGATCACTGTCTGTGTATTCCCAACTCAAGAAGTAACCTCGCCCTATTTTTCTTCAAAGTTTCGCTCAAGCAGTGCCTCTATTTCCGCTAAAGCTTCCTCTTCATCTTCTCCTTCTGTAGTAATGGTCAACTGTGATCCATGCCCTGCAGCAAGCATCATTAGCCCCATAATACTTTTACCATCTACCTCTTCTTCATCCTTTTCCACGCGGACACTACATGAAAACCGGCTTGCTATTTTGACAAATTGCGCAGCAGGACGAGCATGAATTCCGAGTTTATTGTTAACAGTGAGAACTTTAGAAGGCATTATATTCAATTCCAGTTGACTTAAATTCTCGTCTCTCTGCAAGCTTTAATTCACTTTACCTGCCTGGGCGTACGCTTACCATGAAGCCTCCAAGCCTACGTATGTCGCAAAACCTCTACCCAGCTCTCCTCTCGCGCTACTAAATGTTACAGGATCAAACGCGAAAGGATTCACCTCATACGCTTCATTTAAAAGGTTTTCCAGCCTTACTGATAACTTCAAATTATCTAAAATATGATAGTGTCCATAAAGTCTGGCAATAGTGTTAGCATCTAAGAGCCTGGCGGAACCAAACCCTGCTTCACTACGATGAGTGAGCCCCGCACCTAATAACCACTTATCCGCCTTATAGTAAAAATCTGCATTTAATGAATTTCGGGGCAACCCTTTCGGCAGGCTGTTCAAAGATTCGTTTTTAAGCGTGTAGTTCCATAACAAGCGATAATGAAAACGGTCTGATAGGACGCCTGATATAGTAGTATCTACCCCGAACACCTCGTTTATTCCATCGGCATTTTGATATTGGCTCTCAAAGGAAGGTGTAAATTCTAGATTTATAGAATCCTGAATAAAATGGGCATACCCAGATACTGAGAAATCTAAATTACTACTTATTTTCTTTGAAAAACCTCCCTCCAGAGACACCACAGACTCCTTATCTAAGTTTGGGTTTGATAGCTGATTGCCGAACACTCCTGGAAAGGCTTCACTCTCAAGTAATGTAGGTGCTCTGTTTGCGACAGAAGCTCGAGCATATACCCCTACCCCATTAGAGTCATTTTCATACTTGGTCTGAAGGTGTGCCGAAAGTAAGCCGTCATAAATACTATGGTATTCTCCTCTTACTCCTGCATTAAATTTAAAATCGCTAAAGGATAAGCCTGAATCTAGGTATACTGCAGTAGTGTTCCAGTCGGTCTCTCGCTCTCCACCGAAATCAGAAACCTCATCATATTCTACAGAGCTAAATTCAACACCTCCTTTAAGTGTATAATAATCACTAAAGACATACTGCCCATCATAGGTATAAGAGCTTTTTCTTAAGTTAGTATCAAAACGGGGGGTAGAAAAATTAAGATCTTCTGAGTCATAGTCTTGGCTATATCTAGAAAGAACAGAAACGCTTTTATACCTATCCTTATTATCCGTCAGTAACTGGACACTAAACAAGCTAGATGTAGTATCGAAAAAGACATTCTCTTTAGAAACTAAGCTAGACATGCCTCTGGAAGTAACCCTGAGCTTATTTTTCTCATTGAGTGCTGTCTCTAGCCCGACGCCATACTGCTGGTTATTCACTTGAAACGCACTTCCTACTTCTAGATCTTGCTCGTAAGCTTGATTCCCAAGAGTGATGTAATACCCAGTATCATCGATCGCTCCAGATGCGCCAAACTTAGTATTCGTATACTCAAAGCTCCCCACTTCCTGAGAAAGAGCACCTTTATGCTTTTCATACTGAAATGGGTTATGAATCCCTATCACTCCACCAATAGCAGCGTTTCCATGGAACACGCCCTGCGAGCCAGTTACGACTTCTAATTGCTCACCTAAGCCAAAAGTAAAGTTCCCGAGTAGGTTTCCATATGATCCACTACTCGTCCCCTCAGATACTCTCACCCCATCAATCAGAATTTGGTTATAATTAGTAGGTAATCCTTTAAGGAATAGTGATCCCGTTTGGCCCTCTTGTCCTGCCGTAGACGTGGATAGTGCTCCCGAAGTGAGATTAAGAACATCCTGCAATCGGTCTTCTTGTCTATCCTCTATTTCCTCAGCTGTAATGAGCTGAACCGTAGTAACTGACAGCACTTCCGGTATACGTGACGCCGTAACCACTACAGGATCACTCCATATATTTTCTTTCATCTCTTGCGCTAGAGATAATCCACACGCACCAACATAGACGAGAGATATCATTGCACCTCTCTTATAATTCGTAATATTTTTCATAGTCTTGAAGTCTCCTGTCAACCGCAGGATTGTTCGGGTTTATTGACTTCAGGCGGGTCATCGGACTCATCTTAATTAAAAGAAACACCGTGGCGGGACCATTCTGGATTTTCACCAGTATTCCCCTCTATTTCCTGCTCAGAACTGTGTGTTCTAAGCTTCCCGAAGGATGCCTCTTTAGGGAGGCAACAAGACCCATTTGACTACCCAAAGAAAAAGGTCAATTGAATTCACTACTGTTTTTGGTCAGCCAGGATCTAGGTTCTTAAAGATAGAACTCATAACCAATTCTCAGAGAATAAGCTGTTCTAGACAGAAAAGCATGTAATTGTTATCTCTTACCAATTTTTGATTGGTTGGGGATTCTTTTAAAAGTTTAGATAATTCGATCTAACAGTCCTCAATTGGCCCTTTCTAAATTTGTTTGAGAAGCCAATATGAATAAAGACATAAACTCTACCCCTGTAACTTTTTTCGAGCAAGACCTAGAGCTTACTGAAAGTGATCCACCTGAATCAGCTGATATAGAAACGGCCATCGTTTACTGCGAGAATAACTTTGGAGAAATTGATGGAAAAACCGCTAACGGATTAGTCCGTCACTCTGAGAAGTATAAAATACTCGCTATCATTGACAGTGCCCAGGATGGTAAAGATGCAGGAGAAGTCCTTGACGGAAAGCCTAATGGCATCCCCATCTTTCGAGACTTAGGTAATACCCTAGCCCATATAGGACAGCGCCCCGATCATTTCATCTTTGGAATCGCCCCTGCCAGCGGAGTCCTTGCACCAGCAGAGCGGCATGTCATGCTACGGGCGATTAATTACGGCATGAATATTGTCAACGGACTGCATGAGTTCCTTGGAGAAGATCCTGAGTTCATCGCGGCGAGTAAAAAATCAAATGTTACGATCCGTGATGTAAGGAAGCCCCGGGATAAAAAAGACCTGCGAGTATTCAGCGGAAAAGTGAGAGACTTAAATTGTCTCCGCATCGCAGTCCTAGGCACAGATTGCGCTATTGGGAAGCGCACTACTGCTACGATCTTAGCACAAGCCCTTAACAAATACGGCATATCTACGATTCTCATTGGGACTGGACAAACAGGCCTCATGCAAGGGGCTCGATACGGTCTAGCTCTAGACGCCGTGCCTTCCCAATTCTGTGCTGGAGAGCTGGAGGGGAAAATCATTGAAGCCTATGAGCAGGAAAAGCCAGCCGTAATCTTAATAGAAGGACAAGGCTCACTTAGTCATCCCGCATATTCGACGTCTAGTTTCATTCTTCGGGGAAGTTGCCCACAGGGTGTTATCTTACAACATGCCCCTGGCAGAACCTCTAGATGTGATTTTGATAACATGCCGATGCCTAGTCCTGAATCAGAAATACGCCTGATAGAAACCTTCGCTGATACTAAGGTCATTGGTCTCACTCTTAATCATGAGCAAATGACCGAAGCCGAAGTCAGCCTAGCAATAAAAACCTATCAAGAGGCTCTCCAAATATCAGTCACTGATGCTCTTACCAGATCACCCCAACAGTTGATAGATATGGTGCTCTCCGCATTCCCGAAGACGGGAGGTGCCACCGCCCATGAGTGAAGAACTCTTTCCGCGCTTAGAAATCAACATAGAGAAAATCTTTCATAATGCTTCTACATTAGTCACTCGCTTAGGAAAAAAGGGAATCTCTGTTACTGGAATAATGAAGTCCACTTTAGGGATGCCAGAGATAGCATCCGAGTGGTTAAGAGCTGGAGTCAGTGGACTAGGTGACTCTCGGATTGAAAACATTCAGACAATGAAGAACGCTGACATTAGCGCCCCTATGACTCTCATTCGGACGCCAATGATGAGCCAAATCCGTCAAACGGTAAGGCTTTCTGATATTAGCTTTAATACAGAAATTGGGATCATTCGTAAACTCTCGGAAGAAGCTAAGAAGGTAGACTGTCTTCATGGAGTGGTTCTTATGGTGGAGTTTGGAGACCTACGAGAAGGAATCATGCCTGTAGACTTAGAAGCTATGATTCATCATACCTTAAAGCTAAAGCATATTACTTTCATGGGGATCGGCACTAATCTAGCATGCCGAAACGGAGTCGCACCTGATGATAGAAATATGGGAGAACTCTCTCATCTGGCTGACGACATGGACTCCACCTTTGGGTCCGTTATGAAAGTGGTCTCTGGAGGAAACTCTGCTAACCTACAATGGGAGCTGGATTCCACCAACCACGGTCGTATTAATAATTTACGGCTCGGAGAGTCTATGCTTTTAGGTTGTGAACCACTACACCGCAGCGCTATTAAAGGACTTTACACGAATGCTTTCACTTTAATCGCAGAAATTATCGAACTGTGTGAAAAGCCCTCTGAACCGTGGGGGAATATTGCTCAATCTGCTTTTGGACTGGCAGGAAAAAGCAAAGCACAAGGAAACATCATCCAAGCCATTCTTGCCATAGGAAGACAAGACATAGACCCTGAAGGACTCATTCCTCCGAGAGGAATAGAGATCCTCTCAGCTAGTAGTGATCATCTCGTCATAAAGGTGAGTGAAAAACATCCCTCACTAAAGGTAGGCGACCATATCTCTTTTCAGCTCAACTACAGCGCCCTTTTGCGCTCCATGACATCCCCCTTTGTGGATAAGGTCATAAAAAAGAAGGTGTAGGCTAGGTATCTATATCCTTCCTTTTAATTCTAAGAGTGCTCTCTCTAGCTCTGGCATCTTAAAGGTAAATCCCGCGTCTTCCAAAACTTTTGGATACGCCCACCTACTCTTCAAGACAAGCTCGGTTTCACTCCGCATGATGAAGGTGCCTATTTCTAACATCCACTTATAGGCAGGTAGCCCAAGAGGTATTCCCCATGTCTTTCTTAGTAAGCGCATGAGTTCACTATTGGTCTCGGCCTTTGGTGATACTAAATTCACCGCGCCTTTTATTTGATCTTTCTGTATACAAAAATCAACCGCTCGACAAAAGTCATACTCATGAATCCAACTCATCATTTGCTTTCCATTCCCCATCTTACCGCCTAGACCTAAGCGCGTAATCTTGCTGAGAACATCAAAGACGGTTTCTTTTTCGGCACCCAGTACTATCGCGGTTCGGGTCGCAACCTTTCTGACCGGAGCGCTGTCGGCAAAGAAAACTTCTTCCCATGCCTTCGCTATACCCATGCTAAAGTCCTCCCCTATTACCCCATCTGCTTCTGTATTTGGGCTATTATTACCCGTTTTCTCAGTGTGTTGATAAATCGTAGCGGTGCTACTATTGACCCAGACCTTAGGAGGGTTTTTCAGCTGTTGAATCGCCTCTCCGATGAGCATTGTGGTGTGGGTTCGACTCTCCAAAATCTCGGCCTTATTTTTTTCGCTATATCGACAGTTTACAGTTCGCCCAGCCAAGTTGATAATGGCATCACTATAATCAAGCGATTCCACCCAATTTCCGTGGGTTAAGCCATCCCATTTCTGGAAGATAGCACCTGCTTCACAACCGTCTTCCCTCCTCGCAACTGCAATGACTACATCCCCCTTTCTAAGGAAATACCTCGTTAAGACACGCCCTAAGAATCCATTTGCTCCAAAGATAACAAGTTTCATAGTTTAATTTATATTTTAGTCGTTCAGAGACCACCATTTAACTTTTCTAATGTACTCATTCTGAGCCGATACCCAACCTCCGCTGCTGTCCCTCCACAGACTGTAGCCAAGGCGCTGACACATAGGAATACGTACAAGAAGAAAGAGAAGCTATCTTCCCCCTCTTTCCCAATGTAAGAGCTCCAGATCAAACAAAAAGACACTAAGAAACCTATAAGAGCTCCGTGCCATAGGCTTCTCCACCGCTTCAAAAAATAGTTCTCTTTCTTATAAAGGAAAAAGTAAATAGGTGTGAAGACGGTAAGCCAAGCCACAAGAATGACAATAGCACTATAGAAAGCCGCAAAAATTATATACGGATAAGCCCCGAAAACAATAGCGACGAGAGTGCATAGGATGAGTTGCGCTAACCATCCCGCACTCATACTTAGAATGCTATGCCAGAGAACAACTCTGTCCGCGGGATACTTAAGCGGCAAGTCCTGTTCCATAACGCGCCTCCTCTTGATGTTTAAGTTCTAGCTCTCTTTTTAGTGCTCTTAAGCGGCGGGCCATATCAATGCGAAAATATGCCTTCGCAAAAGGCTCTAGCCAGCCGAATCCCTTCACCATCTTGAACTGGTAAAGAAACACCACAGCGGTTCTCTCATGGTCGATATAGAGAAATCTCCAAGTCCCCGCAAAGTGCCTTAGGAATTTCCCTCCTTTAGTCATCTTTATAGCGACACAACGTGGGCGATCATATCGAATATAATCCACCTTCATTTTCATGCCGTGCCAAGCGGTGACCTCCACCTTTGTGCCCTCCTGAGGGAAGCCATTCTTCAGAGGGTGAGCAGTAATCTCTCTAACAAAAGGATCCCATTCTTTATCTCTATAATCTTGCGTGAAATCAAAGACCTCATTAATTGGAGCATTTATATCCACCCTCTCTCGTATCGTTTTTATGTTCTCAGTTAGTATTCTCATATTATTTTTAGTTTGTATTGTTTTTTCAGTTATTTCTGAAAACCCATATTAAAAAAATCAGCTCATTATGCGGAGAGCCATTTGCATCGCTTTTGATTGGGACATAGCAGCCGCCTTTAATCCCATAGAGCTGGTGAGCGATACGAACTCCGCTAAATCTTTCATTTGTTTATTAAATGCTTCTGCCTCTCTTCCTTTCAGACTTGCCGTTTCTTCCTCGCAGGTTTGAAGAACTTGCAAAGCAGGATCTATCTCTCTTCTCATTCTTTCACGAGTGACCGCTTGGAAAATTTTCCATACATCTTTCTCAGCTTCAAAGTATTCTTTCCGATCTCCCTTCTTAGTGATGATACGAAGAAGCCCCCAGCCTACCAAATCCTTCAGGCTTGTGTGAGCATTTCCTCTACTAATTCCTAATTCCTCCATTACTTGATCAGTATTAAGGGCATCAGGAGTAACCATAAGCATCGCATGAACTTGAGCCATCGTGCGATTAATCCCCCATTGTGTTCCCATCACACCCCAGCGATTCACAAATTCGGCACGAACTTCTCTGAGCTTTTCTTGGTCTTGTAATTGCTGGTCAGTCATTTCTAAATTTTCAGTTAATACTGAAAAATTAATATTGCAAGACTTAATACGATAAAAATAAATCTTAAATAACTTCATTCGCCGTCAAGAGATATTTATTATCCTACGTCCATATTTCCAAAAAAATAATTTTTTCCACTCTGAGATTTGCTCCTTGCATTTCCTCACACCTCGCTCTTTAAAACGCGAATATGGAGAACACATGGATGATACTCGGTTTTGCTATGGCGGCATATTCTATTGTCGCGAATGATTCGATTCAAACGCTTGGAACGTTTCTTAGCTCTAATTCCAAACGTCCTTGGTGGATACTCTGGATCTTTATTTCCAGCATTCTTGTCATAACAGTTACAAAAGGGTGGTTAGATAACGGAGGAGACCCCGCCTTCGGGAGGCTTAGTGTAGAAGGAAAGGAAGTAGCATTTCCTATTCAGTTCACCTGGCTTTTTATCTTACCTCCGCTCATTCTCATTATCTTTACCCAATCGGGGATTCCCGTTTCCACTTCATTACTCGTTCTTACCGCCTTCAAAGGTTTAACCGCATTTCAGCAAGGGAAGGACTCCACTGGAGCGTTAGATCTTTTCTCTAAAATGATGCAGAAATCACTCGTTGGTTACGGGATCGCTTTCGCGCTCGGCTTTCTTATATACGTGAGCGTTCTTTATTTACTGGAGAGAAAAGTAAATAATGAGAAGGACCACCAAGCGCATATAGGGTGGGTAATCTTCCAATGGTGTTCCACCGGTTTTCTCTGGTGCATGTGGCTCATACAAGACCTTGCCAACGTATTTTGCTATCTCCCTCGTAAGCTAGAAGCCCCTGGATTTGCAATGGCTATTGGTGGCATGGTGCTTCTACAAGGCTACCTCATAAAGAATAAAGGTGGTAAAATTCAAAGGATTGTCTCCAAAAAAACGAACACTGTAGATGTGCGCTCCGCTACTTTAGTCGATTTTTTATACGGCATTTGCTTACTCGTTTTCAAACTTAACTTAATTGGTATCTTTCCCGCAAAAATGCCGATGTCCACTACGTGGGTATTCCTAGGTCTCTTAGCTGGACGGGAGTTGGGAATCACTCTCAGACTAAAACATCAGAAAAAGAAAAAGCTTTCTGCTCATATTTTCTCCGATGCAGGTAAAGCCTTTCTTGGCTCGGTAGTCTCAGTCTTACTCGCATTAGCTCTACCATACTTGGCTAAAACATTCACGCCTTTAGATAGTGATAATGTAGTGCCTACAACGACAGTAGAGTAATACTTCCTTGTCAAGGGCACGCTGAGGGAAACATTCTTGTTTTTCGTTTTAGCCTTTTCCTGATCAAAACTGCTGTATTTAATGCGACTTATCTATGGCAAACTATCCTAAAATCGGAATTCGCCCAACCATCGACGGTCGTTATGGTGGGGTTCGTGAATCACTAGAAGATCAAACCTATGGAATGGCAGAAAACGCTGCTAAGTTTCTCTCAGAGAATCTCAAGTATCCAAATGGATCTCCTGTGGAATGTGTTATTTCTGACGGATGCATCGGTGGTATTGCAGAGGCAGCAGAGTGTGCGGAGAAATTCCAACGCGAGAACGTCGGGGTTTCACTTACCGTGGACCCCTTGCTGGTGTTATGGCGCAGAAACAATGGATCAAACGCCGCACGTTCCAAAAGCCGTTTGGGGCTTTAATGGAACTGAGCGCCCTGGTGCAGTTTACCTCGCGGCCGTGCTTGCGGGTCACACTCAAAAAGGGATTCCTGCCTTCGGGATCTACGGACAAGACGTGCAGGATGGTGGTGATGAATCCATCCCAGAAGACGTTCAAGAGAAGCTTCTCCGCTTCGCTCGTGCTGGACTAGCTGTCTCCATGATGAAAGGTCGCTCTTATCTCTCCATCGGTGGAACATCTATGGGGATCGTAGGATCTGTTATCGATCCTGACTTCTTCCAATCTTACCTCGGAATGAACTCACAGGCGATCGACATGACAGAGATCGTGCGTCGTATAGAAAAAGAAATTTATGATGCGGATGAACTCGCGCTCGCTAAAGAGTGGGTCTCTGAAAAATGCATCCAAGGTAAAGATTACAACAGTGCGGAGACACAGCGATCCGCAGAAGATCACGCTAAGGAATGGGACATCTCGGTTAAAATGTTCCTCATCTGCCGTGACCTTATGGAAGGAAATCCTAAACTTGCGGAAAAAGGATTCCCTGAAGAGGCTCGTGGATGGAATGCCCTCTGTGCCGGGTTCCAAGGACAACGCCAGTGGACGGATAACTACCCTAACGGTGACTTCATGGAAGCGATGCTTACCACCTCCTTTGACTGGAATGGCAAACGTCCTCCATACCAAATGGCAACTGAGAATGACGCTCTGAATGCTGTTTCTATGATGTTCGGTAATCTTCTCACAAACACTGCTCAGATCTTCGCTGACCTCAGGACATATTGGTCACCAGAGGCTGTCGAACGTGTTTCTGGACATAAGCTTTCAGGCGATGCCTCTAATGGTCTTCTTCACCTCATTAACTCTGGAGCAGCGACTCTTGATGGCACCGGACAAATGAGCGACGCTGATGGAAATCCAACGATGAAGCCTTTCTGGGAAATCACCGATGAAGAAGTAGAGAAATGTCTCAATGAAACATCATGGCACCCATCTATCACGGAATACTTCCCTGGTGGAGGAATGAGCACGCGATATAAAACGAAGGGAGGAATGCCAGCCACCATCCTTCGTCTGAACTTAGTTAAAGGTCTCGGTCCTGCGCTTCAAATCGCAGAAGGCACAACCGTAGAACTTCCTGATAACGTGCATGACGCACTTGATGAAAGAACAAACCCTACATGGCCAACGACATGGTTCTGCCCACGCATTACTGGAAATGGCGTCTTCCGTGACACTTACTCCGTTATGAACAATTGGGGCGCTAACCACTGTGTAATGAGTCATGGGCACATCGGGGCAGATCTGATCTCTCTAGCCTCCATGCTCCGTATCCCAGTGTATATGCATAATGTTGAAGACGCTAAAGTCTTTCGTCCATCCTCATGGGCTGCACACGGAACGGCGGATCTTGAAGGTGGTGATTACCGCGCATGCGCGAACTACGGCCCGCTCTATAAGTAAGGAGTATCAAGTTTGATAAAACTGAATCTTGCATAAGTGTCATTCACATTTTGTGTTTCATCGCTTCAAAACATTCGTTGTTGATCTCTAAAGAGTTAAAACCTTTAACTTTTTAGAGTAATCATCTTGACATTGTTCTCAGTTTATCAGCACTTTCCTCTTCTCGCAGCTTAGCGGGAAATAATAGAACACGAGAAAAACATGTCAGAAAATTCCAGAAGATCCGTAGATGTAAAAAAGGGTGAGTCTATAGACCGCTCCCTCAAGCGTTTAAAAACAATGCTTGATTCAGAAGGGATCCTTGAAGAAGTGCGTCGTCGTCGTGCTTTTGAAGATGTGACCACTCGTGCCAAGCGAAAAGCTCGTTCTGCTAAGAAGCGTAATAAAGTGAGATGGAAGTTTGAGGAAAATAAAGAAGCTCAGCTCCAAACACACGACCTTACTGGTGAGGCTTAATTCTTAAAAATTCTTTCTTAATATCAAAAGCGACCAATTAGGTCGCTTTTTTTATTTATTTACGCAATCCTATGTCTTCATAAAGAATCGCCGCTCATACTAAGACAGCTGAACTTGCCGAATAATGCCCATAGAAACTCCAATCCTAACTCCTCAGACAGAGAAATCAATTCAGCTTGATGAGCCTTGGAATGTCATCGTTTATGATGATCCTGTGAATCTCATGGAATATGTTACTAAAGTTATCGTGAAAATATTTAACTACTCTAGAGAAAAAGCTGAAGTGATGATGCTAGAAGTCCATAATGAAGGGCGGTCTGTCGTTTGGTCAGGAAATAAGGAGATCGCTGAGCTCTATATCCAACAGTTACATCAGGCACAGCTCACCGCTGGAATGGAGCAGGCATCTCATTAAAAGATATGAAAATCGAGCCTACCTTAGATGGCAGAGTTAAGATAGCCCTGAATAACGATGGAGACTACTATCTCCTTACCCAACTTATTTCAGATGCTTCTGATGATGATAAGATTGAAAAACTAGCCAGTCAGTTTGGTGAATCTATGCTAGATGAAGACTGGGATGAATTTGTTAAACCCGAGCTTATCTCTAACTTCCAAACTGACATTCTTACAGTAAGTAACATTCTTAAAAAAATGCATGATAGTGGGGTAAAGGAACTCTACATATCTAAAGAAGAAAGTCATGCGTGGTATTCCACTATAAACCAGGCGCGGCTCCACCTAGAAGAGAATTGGAACCTCTCTGAGTTAACAGAAGATTTCAGTATGGAAAATACTAATCCAGAACTCCTTGAACCATGTATAAAGAATAATTTTTACATGCATTTACAGAGTCTCATTTTAGAATTCGTTAACTGGTAACTTTATGAAAAATTTCTCTTATTTTTATCTTGCCATTTTAGAATACCTTAGAGCATGTTTCATCTCCAACTCCGGTGTAGCTCAGCGGTAGAGCGGGTGACTGTTAATCATTAGGTCGTAGGTTCGACCCCTACCACCGGAGCCATTATAAAGCCCTTTAAGTATAAAGCTTAGAGGGCTTTTCCTTTTCTGGGCGTGGTGAGTGAATTTTTTTTAGTGTGCAATATTTGTGCAATTTCTCCTCTCAACATCGCTCATAAGGTCTCCTGTATTCTATTTTTAACATCTTACTGCATCACCTTGTCCCTACTACTGGTGGCGAGGTGTGATAAGGGGGTGGGGTCAAAGAGTCTCCACCAATGAAAAGCAAGGGGGCGGTGTTCAACTCATATAGGAAAATAAAAAAGCTCTTTAGCCAGCTTCAATATATATACACGCACATGGAGAAGAAATATATTATGAGGTAAACCGTTTTGTATCAAATTGCTCTAACTGTTCTA
>CALLLS010000066.1 GCA_938008215.1 uncultured Verrucomicrobiales bacterium
GGTGAGGAACTAGTTTTGGGTAAGAACAATAAACCTATGGCTAAGCTTATTCCTTATTTGGAAGAAAAGCCAGTTCGGAAGCTAGGCGGAGTGGAAGGCTGGATGTCTGACGACTGCTGGGAAGCAGATGAGGAAACCGAGAAGCTCTTCTATGCGAGTCCGCTTTTCCCTGAGGAGAAACAGGTGAATTTGGCGGCGGAAGATTCCAAAGAATACAATTCTTAGAAGTATGAACTACCTTTTAGATACCTGCGCATACATTTATATGCTTATGATGCCGGAACGATTCTCTAAGCTTACGCGCGAAATTCTCCTAGACCCTGAAAATACGATTTATGTAAGCGCGGTTTCTGCGAACGAAATAGCGATTAAGTGCTCCCAGAAAAAGCTGGTTCTTCAGTGTGATGATTATCACGAAGTGGAAGCGAGGGGTTTAGTGCATCTGCCTTTAACCTATCAACATGGAAAGCATGTACAAGAGCTTCCCTATCACCATAAAGACCCATTTGACCGGTTACTTATCTCTCAGGCCTTCTGCGAACAACTCACGATTATTACAAGTGATCACCAGTTTAAGGCTTACCCTATTTTGACCAAAGATGTCTGAGCGTAAAAAAAGGGAACAGCGCGTGCTATTCCCTTTTTGATATAAATTAAGGATCTGATTTACTCCGCGTCATCTTCGCGGTCTGCGAAGTCTACCCACTCAATAAGAGCCATAGGTGCGGCATCACTTGCACGCATTCCGAGCTTAACGATACGAGTGTAACCACCTTGGCGGTCTTTACATGCAGGTGCGATCTCATCAAAGAGGTCTTTCACCCCTTGATCATTGCGGAGGTACGTTCTCGCTACACGGCGTGAATGCACACCACCTCTTTTTCCAAGGGTGACTAGCTTTTCAGCAAATGGGCGAAGAGCCTTAGCTTTTCCGAGAGTAGTGCGGATACGCTTATGCTCGATGAGTGAGCACGCTTGGTTCGCCATCATAGACTTACGGTGCGCTACGCTACGTTTTAGTTTAAGAGTTTTTTGTCTTTTTCTCATGTTCTATAAAAGGTTAGAGGTGTTTATTCGTCGATGTTTTGAGCAATAAGGTCAGCGAGTCCTACTGGGATGTCATCATCGATACCGAGACGAGGTGCCGTCAGTTTAGGTAATGGTCCAGTAAGGAGAGATGGATCAAAGTTCATGCCGAGGCTGAGTCCGAGATCAACAAGCTTATCTTTAATTTCATTAAGAGACTTTTTACCGAAGTTACGATACTTAAGCATTTCACTCTCCGTTTTCATCGCGAGCTGTCCAACCGAT
Source organism: uncultured Verrucomicrobiales bacterium (assembly GCA_938008215.1). Lineage (GTDB taxonomy): Bacteria > Verrucomicrobiota > Verrucomicrobiia > Verrucomicrobiales > Akkermansiaceae > WTJZ01. Next base: position 1,312 of record CALLLS010000066.1, read on the forward strand.
GTAATGTTCGCATTGTTCAGACAGTTAGCGGCACGCACAGACAGCTCGATCTCATTAACAGACATGTTAAGAAGCTTCTTAAGAGCCGCATTCTCTTCAGATTGCTCAGATGGAGCATCTTCAAAGTCAACAAGGCTGTCGTCATAGTTAACGAAGACATCAAGGTGGTGACGAAGGATTGCAGATGCTTGAAGGATAGCGTCAGCAGGCTCAAGGCGTCCATCTGTCGTTACTTCAAGGATGAGTTTATCATAGTCAGTCATTTGACCAACACGGGTATTTTCAACAGAATATTTTACGCGAGTCACAGGGGAGAAAATAGAGTCGATCGGGATAACACCGATTGGAGTATCATTACGCTTATTTTCATCTGCGGTGCGGAATCCACGTCCTACTTCGATTTGGAATTCACAATCAAACTTGGTTTTACGATCAAGCGTACAAATAACATGGTCTGGGTTCGCTACTTCATACCCAGTATCTTCTTGAATATCAGCTGCTGTAACGACTCCTTTTTTCTCAACAATAAGAGAAAGAATCTTAGGCTCTTTAGTGTGGTGCTTAAATTTAACCTGCTTGAGATTAAGAACGATGTCAGTCATGTCCTCTACTACTCCAGGAAGGGATGTGAATTCGTGCTGTGCGCCGGCGATTTTAATAGAAGTTATAGCCGCACCTTCAAGTGAAGAAAGGAGTACACGGCGGAGAGAGTTTCCTATAGTGTGCCCAAATCCAGATTCAAATGGATCTGCAACGAAACGAGCAAAGGTTTCAGTAGCGGTATCATCTTCCTTAAGAAGACGGTTAGGTAACTCGAAGCGGTCTAGTTGAATGCTTCCTTTATCGTCTTTCTTTTCTTCTTCTACGTTATCGTCGATTTCTTCTGACATAGTTTTATATATATAAGCCGGGTTTCCCTTACCCCACGTTGAATTTTCGGTTGAAAACACGGTAAGGACCTACGGCATTTGCAGTTCGCGGGCGCGTAAAACAACATGATCAAGAAAAAAATTCAATAAAAAAAGATGTGAATTTCTATATTATTTTTGTCTACCTGTTCTAAGCATAACAATAATGATTAAAAACGCTATACCGTTAAGAGATTTTAAAGGATTTCTTCTAGTGCATAAAGTAACCATAGCTATTGCTCTGATTAGCCTTGCTACGAGTATTTTCCTCGTGGGGTGCACTACTTCTTATGCTCTAGAAAAGCAGAATGATCTTTCGGTTAAGCCCAGTGCGGTAATGGCTAAACCTACGATTTCACCCGTAGATACGCTTCCTCCAGCTCCTAAGAACTATCCGATCGGCTCACCTCCGACTATTTCTGCACAGGCAGCCATTGTAATGAACCCCATGAATAAAGAGGTTCTATTTGAAAAGGATGCATATTCACGAAGAGCGGTAGCGTCTACCCAAAAGCTTCTGACTGCAATCGTCGCATTAGAGCGAGCTAATGGGAAAATAGTGAAGGTGCCGGTGGAAGCGACAAAACTGGAGCCATCTAAGCTCTACTTAAGAGCTGGAGCAGAGTATCCTGTAAACACCTTACTAAAGGCTCTCTTAGTAAAAAGCGCGAACGATGTAGCCTACACAATAGCGCATGGAGCAGGGGGCTCATTTCAGGGCTTTGTCAATATGATGAATATGAAAGCAGCGCAAATCGGTATGCAAAATTCACATTTTAAAAATGCGAGCGGACTCACTCTTGAAGGGCAATATTCTACAGCTTATGACATAGCTCTCTGTGCATCATTAGCATACCAAAACCCATATATTAGAGACTATGTGAAAACGAAAAACATGACTTTTAATTACGCGGATGGACGGACTAAGGAGCTCAATAATACGAACGAACTTTTGAAACGTATTCCTTATTGCACAGGTATGAAGACGGGCACTACAAGAGCCTCAGGGTATTGTCTAGTTTCTAGTGGAGAACTAAACGGTCAGATTATGATCGTGGGAGTCTTTGGTGCCTCTTCTAAGTCTGTTCTATGGAAAGAGTCAGAAGCGCTCTTGAAATGGGCATTGGAGAGGTAGTTTCCTTAGATATTAGCTGAAATAGTGAACCTTATCAGACCTTAAATCTGGAAGTCGCTATCCTCAGATTCAATATGAAGTCCGCACTCGTATTTTTCACCGCCAAAGCGCGTTTCTTCTGCGGAGACATTATTCTCTAATGGTCGCGTCGAATGCCAATCTCCCATCGTGACATACCCTTTTTTAGAAAGAGGGTGAGCAGGGAGATCATGTTGATTCATGAAGTGCTCTACTTGGATGTCAGGCCAGTCTAGGATAGGGTAGGCTTTTACAGTGCTGCCTTGCTCTTCAGCAAAGTCTCTATTGACCCTAGAGCTGGATTGAGAGCGCCTAATTCCGCTGAGCCATACCATTGCGCTGTGATCTTTCAGCGCGCGGTTCATAGGCTCTATCTTATTAAGCTTAGCGTAGGTAAGAAGCTCGTCAGAGCCTTTTTCCCAGCGTTTCCCCCAACGTGCCTCCTGCTGGGCAGGGGTGTAGCGCGAGGAATAATACTTAAGATTGACGTCTAGAATATCAGTAAGAGAATCTATATAGCGATAAGTCTCTGGGAAATTATATCCTGTATCCACAAAGATGACAGGCATATCAGGTGCATGCTCTGAGATGAGTTTTAACATCACTGCAGCTTGAAGCCCAAAGCTTGTAGAAGCCACCGCCTTATTCCCAAGATTTTGATGAATCCAAGCCACGCGATCGCCTGCACTTAAATCAGAGATTTCCTGATTTATAGTGGAGGCATTAATATCTGTGGATGCTGAAGACATGGTATAAAGAAGCGTTTAGTAAACCTCTGTGATTGCAATGGATGGAGCTACAAGGAACGCCGAGCTCTATTTGGATGTAGCTTCCTCTTTAATATTTTTATGGAAGTCCGCACCGTTAATCGTCTCTTCAACGTAGCCAGCGCGAATAACGAAGGTGCCAAACCTTTCTCCTTCTAAGCGATTTTTCGCATAGTCCTGAATGATAGGAGTAAGGAGCTCTATAAGCTGGTCTTGTGGATAAGCTTCTCGATAGAGCTTACTCAGTCTGTCACCAGCAAAGCCACCACCAAGGTAGACATTATATTTTCCAGGAGCGCGTCCTACAAATCCAATCTCAGCTAAGAAGGGGCGCCCACAACCATTAGGACACCCAGTCATACGAATCACTATGTCATCATGGCGAATGCCTGATTCTTCCAGCACTTCTTCTAGAGAGGTGATAACAGTAGGGAGATATCTTTCCGCTTCAGTGAGTGCGAGCGCACAGGTAGGAAGTGCTACACAAGCGATGGAGCTCCTTCTTAATCCTGATTCTTTACCTGCCTTATCTAAGTTATAGAGCTTGATGAGTCTTTCGATCTCTGGGTGGCTCCAGCTTGAAATATTCGCGATAACGAGGTTCTGGTTTGCCGTGAGGCGGAAGTCGCCATCATGCACTTTTGCGATTTCTCGCAGTGCAGTCATAAGCTTATATTCAGGAGTGTCTAAAACACGCCCTCCTTGCACGAATAGAGTGAAGTGGCTGCGACCATCCGCTCCATAGACCCAACCATAACGGTCACCGTTTGTATCGAATGTATACTCACGAGCAGGCTCTAGATCATATCCTAGATATTTGTTTAACTCAGCAAGAAACCACTCTGCGCTGCGGTCTTCGATCGTGTATTTCAGGCGCGCGTTTTTACGCTCTACACGGTTTCCATTATCACGTTGGACAAGAACTACTTTCTCTGAAACGTCTACGCACTGTTCTGGTGTGCAAAAACCGATGATGTCAGCAAGGCGAGGGAAGGTGTCTTCAGCCCCATGAGTCATGCCCATTCCACCACCAACAGCTACATTATAACCAATAATTTTTCCTTCTTCTACGATTGCGACGAAGGAGAGATCATTCGCGTGAATATCTACGTCATTCGAAGGAGGAACTGCTACCGCAATTTTAAACTTACGCGGGAGGTATGTTTTCCCATATATAGGCTCTATTTCTTCTTGAGAGGATTCAATCTTCTCACCGTCTAGCCAAATCTCATGATAGGCACGAGTGGAAGGAGTGAGGTGATCTGAGATATCTTGAGAAAGCTTGAGGATTTCCGCGTGAATCTGAGATTGATATGGATTAGGATTACACATGACGTTGCGGTTCACGTCGCCGCATGCGGCAATAGTATCCATTGCCGTATCGTTAATCTCTTTAATAGTCTGCTTTAAGTTCGTCTTGATTATTCCATGGAATTGGAATGCTTGGCGTGTAGTGAGCTTGATCGTTCCATTTGCATACTCATGAGCCATGCGGTCTGTCTCAAGCCACTGCTTAGGTGTTGCGACTCCGCCAGGAACACGGATACGAATCATGAAGGAATATGCTTTTTCTAGCTTTTTGGCGCGACGTTCACTTCTGATGTCTCGGTCGTCTTGCTGGTATGTACCATGAAACTTAATGAGTTGTAGATCATCAGTAGCGAGTTGACCTGTGGATAGGTCAGCCAAGCCTTCTTCGATCGTTCCACGGAGGTAGTTTGAACGGGTTTTAATGCCTTCGTTAGGGTGTAATTTTGGTTCTTCAGACATGGTTAAATTGATTTATTAAGTGTTAAATATTAGGTATTTTACTTTTGGACGCGAGGGATGTGCTAATTTACGTATTCAATAGACATCACGCTGGTAGCGCTTTTCTCTTTTAAGTGTATCAAGGTATTGCTCTGCACCATCTTGGGATTTGCCTCCTTGCTTTTTAATGATTTCGATAAGGGCTTTATGGACATCGACAGCCATGCGGTTAGCATCACCACAAATGTAAAAATTAGCTCCTTTATTGTCTAACCAGTCCCAAAGCTCTTCCGCTTTTTCTAGCATCTTATGTTGCACGTAGACTTTTTTAGGTTGATCACGTGAGAAGGCGACGTCCAGCTTAGTGAGATCACCGTTCTTGATGTGGTCTTGTAATTCAAGCTGATAGAGGAAATCATAACTGTAGCGTTGATCACCAAAGAATAACCAAGATTCTCCAGGAGCATTTGTTTCCGCACGTTCTTCAATAAAGGCACGGAAAGGCGCAATTCCTGTGCCAGGACCTACCATTATGATAGGCTTGTTAGGATCTTCTGGAAGACGGAAGTTCTTATTCTTCTGAACGAAAACACTGACGTTTTCGCCCACCTTTGCGTCATCAGCAAGGAAAGTAGACGCTACTCCTTTACGCTCTTTCCCGAAGGAATCATAGCGGACAGCTGCTACTGTAAGATGAACTTCATCAGGATGTGCCTTCATGCTGCTTGCGATAGAGTAGAGTCTAGGAGGTAGCTTTCTCAGAATATTTACTAAGTCCTGAGCAGTTCCAGTAAAGGGCTCTATACTAAAGAGGTCTCTGATTTCCCTTCCCCATAAGAAGCTTTTAAACTCAGCTTTTCTTTCCTCAGAAAGGAGATCTGCAAGTGATGATGACTTAGTGATTTCTTGATACCCTTTAACCACTTTTCTAGAGAGGGCGGTGATATCAAGGTGGTTTTTCAGCGCATCTTTTAAGCTTACTTTGCCAAGCTTTTTAACTTCAACTTCGTCTTCCCCAGAGAGCTTAGAAACAGCGAGAAAATCTTCTACAACATCATCCGCATTCTTTGGTATAACGGCTAGGGCGTCTCCTACTTCGTATTGGAGTCCAGATCCCTCAAGTGAAAGCTCGAGGTGAATGGTCTCTTTTGCTGAACCAGTCCCATTTAGATTGATGTTGGTTAATGTTTCAGCAGGGAAGGGATTACTTTTATCAAATGCAACCGCCGTAGTTTGAGGCGCGACTCCATATGCAAACCCTGCATTAGATTTGGTAGGTGCAGAGAAACCTGTAGCTCCAGCTTGAGGAGCAGTTTGTGTAGCCGGTTCTGGCTTGAGTTCTTCTAACTTAGAGAGAACAGATTGGGACCAGCTGTCGTAATTGTCTTCAAAATCGACATCACAGTCTTCTCTGTCAACAACACGCGTCGCTCCTAAGGCCTCAAAACGCGTATCAAAGTCTTTTCCAGTTTGACAAAATTGCTCATAGGAAGAGTCACCTAGGGCAATGACGGAGAAATTTTTCCCTTTGAGGTCTATGTCTTCAGACATAAATGCTTTGAAGAATGTTTCCGCAGTTTCTGGTGGTTCTCCATCACCCCAAGTGCTTACTAAGGTGAAAATATTTTCATGTTTCTTAAGCTCAGCAGGGGAGATCTCTGACATGTTTTTTAAAGTAGGTTTATACCCTGCCTTTTTTGTAGTTTTAAAGAGGCGATCAGCTAAGGCTTCTGAATTTCCAGATTCAGTCCCATAAAGAACGAGCAATTCGAGCGGGGCGATAGTAGCACTCGCTGGAGCTTGCATAGATGCAGGTGCACCATTTGATAAATTTTGTAAGAATGGCTCGCCAGTTGCAAGAGCCTCAGCGGAAGGGGCACCTGTAGGTAAAACTCCTTGCTCGTTTGCAGGTAAAAAACTACTGGCTCTTCCAGAAAGATAGCCACTGAGCCAGACGAGTTGTTCTGGACGTAAGCTTGTGAGCCCCTTTTGGAGCATTTCTCTCTGGGCAGGATCTAGAGGTGTTAGGTCAGGGAACATATCAGAATGAGGGATAATTGGCTGTAAGTATATGACAAGAATTTAGTCGAAGAATTAATACATTACTAAATTTGTAAACTTTGTAATGTATTAACACTACGTAACCACAAGTATTTTAATCCGCAAGTGAAAATTGTATGATTCCTAAAAAAATATAGAACGATTAGACTATGCTTTAAAATAGCTAGATGAGGTGTTAATGCAGTTATTTTCAATTTTTTACAATAAATAATTGACGCATTGTTTGTGTTATGCGTATAATGTGGATGTTGTGACACTTATGAATATAGCAAGCAACTATCCCCCTATATATAACTAAACAAATAGATAACAACAAAAAGGCAGCCCTATAAGGTCTGCCTTTTTTGGTGTTCACTATAAAACGGATTTTAGTAAGAAGGAGAGCACAGCGAAAATGTATTTAATATTGGTGTTTAGTGAATTAATGTAATATCGGTAAGAGATGACTAGAGCCATTGTATACCCACTCGTTTTTCTCATATTTTCTAATCTCACTTCCCTTGCTGAGGGACCACCTAAGGAAGTGGAATCAGTATTTACGGTGCTCTTACAGGCGGTGGAAGATAACGACGTGAAAACCTTTCATTCGGTTTGTAATGAAAAGATGAAAGAAGCGCTTACAGAGGAGAAGCTGGATGATGTGTCTGCCCAACTTTCGGAAGCGATGCTCATGGGATATAAGCCTGAATATTTAGGTTCACTAAACAAAACTGGAATTAAAGTGTATCTCTGGAGACTTAATTTTGATGTGAGAGGTATTCCTGATATGCTTGCCGAATTAAGCTTCACTGGCGGTGCTGAAGACAAGGCGGCAGGTTTCTATATTAAATAATAAGCATTTTTTACGCAACTTTTGAGCCTAAGAGCGGTTTTATAAAGTAACCCCAATAAAATCATGAAAAATACAATACTGATTACCGTTTTCGGCGCGTGTGGATTATTCGTTGCTTGTGCTCAACCAACAGGAGAAAAACAAAAAGGAAAACGTCCTAGTCCTGAGAAAGTTTTTGAACGTTTAGATTCAGATTCTGACGGTTATATTAGCTATGAAGAATTTAAGCTGCCTCCTAAGCGTCGTAAAAATGCTGAGGCTAATAGAGAGAAGGCACCAAGTGGTGGTATGAAGCAGAATATTTTCAGTAAAATAGATGCTGATGGAGATGGAAAGCTATCTAAAGACGAGTTCACCTCACACCGCCCACCAAGACCTCGAAAAAGAGACCGCCAATAGGTTTTATTCACGTTGTTAATAAAGAGAGCCAAATTAAGGCTCTCTTTTTTTGTGATCATCATCATAATAGTAAATCTCACAATTACTCTGATTTAAACTGTGAAGTTGACATAAGCTTGCGGGGTTTAAGTGAAAGAGTAGCCTAATAATCTCTATAGCGAAAAAACGCTAGAATTCATCACATAACACGATATTTTTTATAAGCGGAGGATTCATCGAATCCTCCCTACCGCTTCGCCATATAATACAAGCAAACTGGGTAGGGCGGTTTTGATAAAACCGCCGTTTCTAAGAGAGGCTTTACCCTAGTACGTTTTTTTGTCGTGTAGCGTGACATTTCCTAATAAATTCGCTGTTCCATTAATAAAAAAGATCCCCCGAAAAATGAGAGGACTCATCTGACTGGGGGATATCTAATTAATGGGTTTGCCCTCTCTTATGCTTCTATGATGTCGTCTTCATCATCATCTGCACCATGGGTGAGGATGAACTCAAGATCGTTCATGCTGAGGTTACTCGCGAAGCCTTCGTCACCAAGAACGTTGGAAACGAGAGCAGTTTTTTGGTGTTGAAGGACTCTGATTTTCTCTTCCACAGACTCACGGGTGAGAAGGCGATAGGCGATAACCTTACTCTTCTGACCAATACGGTGTGTTCTATCAATAGCTTGGTTTTCCACAGCCGGGTTCCACCATGGGTCATAAAGAATGACGTAGGAGGCTGAAGTGAGGTTCAGTCCCGCTCCACCTGCTTTTAGAGAGAGGAGGAAGACGGACGGATCCTTCGTGGTTTGGAAGTTTTCGATTTCACCACGGCGATCTTTCGTCTGTCCTGTAAGATAATTGAAGGGACGCGCTTCTGTTTCCAGACGTGCTTTAATGATATTCAACATGGAGACGAATTGCGAAAAGACGAGCACCTTATGGCCTTCCTCGTGGAGCTGATCCAAGAGGTAGAAGAGAGCAGTCATTTTAGCAGACTCTTCCTTAAGATATTTAGGATCAATCAGACCAGGGTGGCAACAGATTTGACGTAAACGCATGAGACCCTGAAGGATGGCAAATGAGTTCTTCTTAACAGAGTCATCAGTATCGAGTCCAAGTAAGGCTTTTTGGATACGCTTAAGCTCTGCTTTATAGAGTTCACCTTGCACCCCTTCCATAACTGCGAAGACTTCTTCCTCCGTTCTCGGTGGGAGGTCTTTAGCTACTTGAGTCTTAGTTCTACGTAATAAGAAAGGCTTCAAGCGGGCAGCGAGACGAACCTGTGATTGCGGGTCTTTTCTCTTATCAAAGCGTTTCTTAAAGTAAGCACGAGTGCCGAGCACTCCTGGCATAGCAAAGGCCATAAGAGACCACATATCCATGAGGCGGTTCTCAATAGGTGTTCCGGTAAGGACTAGGCGATTCTGTGCATTAAGTTCGCGAGCAGATTTCGCTGCTTTTGAGTCTGGGTTCTTAATTTGCTGTCCTTCATCTAGGAATACAGCGAGCCAGTTAATGCTTCTGAGAGCTTCACCACAGACACGCAGTTGTGCGTAGTTAAGAACGAGAATATCGAGCTCTTTTTCGATGAGGTCTCTATCGAAATCATCCTTAGTGTGCATGATCTCAATCTTAATGTCAGGGGCGAATTTATTACACTCCATTTGCCATACATCGAGAACTGATTTCGGACATACAACGAGAGCCGGGGCACGTTTCCCTTTTTTAATCGACTCGTTACGTAACCAGAGGAAGTAAGTGATAGACTGGATCGTTTTACCGAGTCCCATATCATCGGCAAGAATACCGCCGAAACCATTTGTGGCAAGGTAACTGAGGAAGTGGAATCCGTCTTCTTGATAAGGGCGGAGTGTAGCCTGGAGTTCCTCTGGGACAGGAGGGGTAACATCTACTTGGATTTTCTTAGCACTGTCTGTAATGCGTTCCCATACGTTGGCATCAAAGACTTCTGCCGCTTTAGGATCTGCAAGCTGAAGGGCATGCATGCGGTGGGTTTCGCCTGAGAGGTCAAACGGATCCAGACCGAGGCGTGTTACCGCTTCGCGCTGCTCGGCGTCTAGTTTGATTTCTAGGCGCATCCACGTGCCGTCATCCATACGGACGTATCCTCCGCGGGCGGAGACAAGCTGGCGGATTTGCGCTTTATCAAGGGTAAGTCCGTCAACATCAATAACGATGCGAAGGTCGAACCAATCAATATCTTGATTGACGACCTCAAAGCGAACAGCCGCTGAAACAGGGTCTGAAAGAATAGTTCCAAGTTTCTCGTCAGAATTTATCTTAATGAAATCTGGCATCTTTTCACACCATTCTGCGAATTTCTCAGGGAAGAGCTTAGAGATGCGAGCTTTAAAGGCGTCTAACTTCTCATCATAAGTAAGCCCCATTTCGCTAATAAGCTCTGGAATAGGGTAAAGGTGCTCGCGTGAAAATCGGAGGAGATCTTTTCCTTTTGATAGTTTCTGATGTTCTATTTCCCATCCATTACGTTTCAGTTTTTCCGTGCGGAGATCATCCTTTTCATTTGCAGTGATCTCTATGACAAGGTGCTCAGTATCTGCAGAGGTAAGACCTTTCTCAAGTCGCATATCGAACTGAGGAAGAAGCTCTAAGTCTACAACGCGTTCAGCAAGTGAGGGAGGTAAAGTGGAGCCTATTTTCCTTAAAAACTCTACTCCTTCAAGGCTGTCGATAACGGTTTTTGGGATGGGGTAACGAGGCATAACCTCTGTTTCATCCAGCCACCTAGGAGGACCAGGGAATACCGTTTCATCTGACTGATAAAGAATGTGGCGCCCTGGTAATAATCGGACAGAATGGGTAACATCCTCTCCCTCCTCAGTTATGAGCTGAAGAGCGAAGTTATTTTCATTCATCTGGTCATCTTCACACTTCCAGCTGAGTTCTTTATCAGAGACTTTAAACTCGTGCTCATCAAGATTTACAAGTATGCCTTGTAAAGCTGGCTGATGAAAAAGAAGGTTCATGAAGGAGCACGACTTTTCATTATCGAGATCAAGAATAATGGTGCTATTATCATTATAATAACTAAGGAAATGCTCCCATAACATTTGCATTTCTACAGTCGTTCTGAGAGAGGAAGTCTTATAAAGTTCATTGAGTTTCTCGATGTCCTGCTTTTCTCGAATAGCGATCCACTCTTCACTGCCTTTTTGGCGTTGCTCTAATCTGGCCTCATTAATGGTAGAGACGAGACGGAATTCTATTTCTAAAGGTGCGAGGCTAGGAGGTCTTTCATTGACGTGGTCTATTCTATCATACCAAGCTGCAATCTCTCTCTCTTGTTCCCATTCTGCCATCTTTTTCTGTACCGCAGGAAGATCTGTGATACATTGCATGAACTCAGGGTAAGGGAGCTTCTTTTTATAAAAAGCGTATGCGAGGTAGTTCCAGAATTCGATAATGTCTCCAGGAGGAATAGGCCATAGCTCCAGAGGTTCATAGCTGGTCATTTCCCAACGTGGATTTAACCTCACGAGGTCATGATCATGAATTTCACCTTCGATTGCATATCTGCGGTAGCGTTTTTCTACTTTAGATACATAATCTGCTTCTTTATCATCTAACTCACGCTCAAGCTTTTCTTCAATGAGATCAATGACAGGCACCTCATCCATCTCATTTGGAGATTCGGGGAGGTCTGGTCCACGCTTTAGCCGCTCCAGCATAGTTGCGAAGAGGCACGCATGAGCAACATTCTCATTGTCGCTATTGCAGCTTCCAAACCAGCGGTTTCCTTGTAGACGAAGGGTGGTGCGAAAAGTTCCTTTATCGTGTTCTACACGCCCTTGAATAAAGAGGTGATTACCAAAGATTTGACTGACAGCACCATCTTTCTGGAAGTCTTCACCTATCTTACGCGCTTCTTCTGGGAAGCTGTTAAGGAAATTAAGAGTGGCGCGGTCTGGATTGAGCGAAGTAAGGACAGACATAATTGATCTTTAAGCGTGTATACTTGGTGGTATGAATTACTTGAGGGGGGTGTAGGGTATCACGTGTTTTTTAAAAGCCAACTATAGATTACGCCATTTTCACGTGGGTTTATGAACTCTATAGAGAAGAGGAGTCTAGACTAGTGTGTGAGATAGAAGAACAGATAAGGCTTTGATCCATATTTAAGGCAGGCTCGTTATCATTACTGCCGACGAGCTTAGCAGGAACTCCTACTACTGTCACATTAGGATCTACGTCTTCTAAGACTACGCTACCTGCGCCAATCTTAGCGTTACAGCCGATTTCTACACGACCGAGTATTTTAGCTCCTGCACCGATAAGGACACCAGAGCGGACAATAGGATGTCTTAGTCCAGATTCTTTTCCTGTCCCGCCGAGTGTGACTTCATGCAGGATAGAGACATTATCTTCTATGATTCCTGTTTCTCCAACGACGAAGCTTGTGGCGTGGTCTAACATGATACCACAACCAATTTCCGCAGCAGGGTGGATATCTACTTGGAAAACTTCACTACCAATGCTCTGGAAGTACAGTGCCAGCGACTGCCTGTCATCTTTCCAAAGAGTATTTGATATTCTATAATTCGTAATAGCATGGAACCCTTTGAAAAAGAGGAGAGGTTCAAGCGGGGTATTACAAGCGGCATCACGATCATAGATGGCGTGGAGATCTCTAGCGGCACTCTGGAGGATACTAGGATGTGCTTCTATGACATCGGCGAGGATGTCACGAACTTGATCTTGAGGCATATCGTCTCTTGAAAGCTTACGAGCTAAGCGTGTGACCAGACAGTCTGAAAAGTTTTCTCTTCTTAATAAGACTTCATTTAATAGTGGGCGTAAGGTTTCTTCTTTCTCTGCCATCACTTCTGCTTCTTCTTTTAGGAGAAGCCAAAAGGCGGTAAGGTCTATCTCTTCCCCTGCACAGATAAGAGAGGCAGTTTTATCTTTAGTATCTAAATCCATTTAGTAAGGTATCAATTATGAGGATTTCTCAAAAGCTAGACTACGCAAATCGGGCAGTCTTGCAACTTGCAAAATCATATGATGGTAAATCGGTCTCTAAATTAGAAGTGATTTCTCAAAGGGAGAACATTCCCCAAGCGTTTTTAGTTCAAATTCTGACAGATTTAAAGAGGGCAGGTATTGTGATCAGTAAACGTGGAAAAGCGGGAGGATACCTTTTAGCTAAAGAGCCTATTAAGATAAGCTTCGCCGATGTAATCTCTGCTACGGAACCGCAACTTTTGGAAGTCGGCTTTACCTTCGAAGGGGATTCTGCTTCCGAACTACACAGAGTTTGGGGAGAACTTTCGGCCGCTTTTAATAAACACGCGAGTGAGATTTCCTTTGAAGAATTGATTACAAGCGAAAAAGAACCCATGTGGTTTATTTAGAGTTACAAGTAAAAAGTACCTACTCAATGTTCAAGGTATCTAACAAAATTTCTTCAGCAGGTTGAGATTCCCTCCTCATTCTAAATGAAGAAGGAATTAAAGAGTCAAGGTATTTGGCCAGTTTGACGTGATCGGACGACTTTTTATTAAAAAAAATAAGATCATCATCACAAAAGTGCGGAGGCAATTTTTCGCTGAAATCGTCGTGACTACAGTAAAATAATATATCAAAAAAAGTGAAAATGTAAAAAATAAATTAAACTCTTGCACAACGGCACTCATAAAGCATAAGTTGTGAATTCATGAAAAAAATAATAATACCATCAATAATTGGATTCTCGTGCCTAGCTAATGCTGCAACATTTACTACTGCTAAATTTGGCAACTGGGTTCAGTCAGGCGCAGTTAGAACTGGAGACGTTTTTTTAGCTGATAATACCTTGGTAGGGACTGCTACACTAGAGTATAGTGATCTCGTTGGCTTTGACGCACCCGTAGGTACAGGCGTAGCCGCTGTCTTTGCCACGGCTGTAGAAACTCAAGCTGGAAATCCACCTTCCAGTTTGACATGGACTTTTTCAATTGCTCCTTTAGCTGGTTTTCAAGTAGACGGGATATCATTTTTTACGCTAGGGTCAGACATTGCTAACCCAACTATATCTGCCATTACCGGTGCAGGCACTGTAACACTAGCTGAAGGTCCTGAGGACTTCTTCAGTGATGGAGTTGATGGTCAAGTCAATCCTACTACACTAACTGCAAATCCAGGAACTGCGCTTAATGGTTGGGCAGCAGGAACCCATGAAAATTGGAGTCTTGACGTTGTTGCAGGAAATTCTCTTAGTTTTAATTATTCAGCTGATACCGCAGTTGCTGGGATTAATAATGAAGCTTTGCGTTTTGATGCGCAGATATCTCAAATACCAGAGCCATCAAGTGCTGCACTCCTCGGTTTAGGTGCACTTGGCTTTCTTGCTAGACGCAAGCGCGCTTAATTTAGCTTTTTCTAAATTAGATGTATTGTTTAGCCATGAGCATTGCTCATGGCTTTTCCGTTCCTAATTCTAAACAAATTAGTTTTTCTCAAAAAGAACGCCTCCTTTTTTTAGGGCAGATTCGACTATCTTCTTAGAGATTTTTTCGTTGGTGATTTTAGATGAGCCAGGAGCAAAAAGGTGCATGCGCCAGTCTTCTAGAAGTTCTCCGAGAGCGTGGAGTTCATGTTTTCTAGGACGCTTACTGGAATTCCATTCCTCAAACCAAGCATCCCAATATGGCTGAAACATATTCATGCGCTCTTCCTCACGGACGAAGGGTTGACTCGCGATTTTTTCAATCCGTTCCTCGATGCCGTAGAAGTATTTGTAGAGTTTTTTGATGTGTAGATGGTCAAACTGGCGGAGCATAAACCGTTGCAAGAGAAAGAGTTTTTGTTCTGCGATATCTTCTGTAACCCGGGCGAGATAGCGATGTTGCGCATTCTCTTCACACCAGCCCGTTATTATTTGGAAGCTTTCGATGAGTTTCACAAAACTTTCGGAGAGTTCAGAGGCGGTCTTATGTAACTCGCCTCGGGCGTGCTCACATGCGCTTTCAAAGTCGGTAGCATTTCTAGGCAGTGGAGTTCCCAGTGCTCCTTCAATGGCGACATTAATAAAGTCTGAGAAAAAACGCCCCGGTTCTTCAGTGATGAGTTTAAGACTAAGCTTAACGGTGAGATCTAAAGGGAGGTTTTTCTCTAAGTATTCGATAAGCTCAGGGTGCTGGAGGCGGAAAAAACGAATACACCCTTGGCGATGTGAATACGCGGCATGCTCAGGAGTGAGAAAGGCTTCTAACCCGACAGAAGTTTTCTCGTCCACAAGAGCGGGGAAGCATCCATTCGACTCAAGCGGGATTTCCATTATTTCACCAAAGTCCCAAAAGGTGGCACCAGACATTTTCCATTGCTCATTCGCTTGGTCTCTGAGGCGTTCAGCGACCATGCTGGCGAGGTCTTTTTTAATCGCACTAATATCATCACCGAAGGCGAGCTCTGCTTCCGCATCATCATACACCCAGACCTTTGGTTTCCACTCTTCAGGCATTCTTTGATCCTGGTGCTCTCTTCCCTGATCCCAATTCACTCCTAGTAGATCCTCGAATGTGAGTTGATCTAGCCCAGTGTGCTTAGCTAGAAATTCTGCAAGGGCGTATTCCATCGTGACAGCAGGCTCCCATTCGTGCCATTCCTGAGCAAAGTCCCAAGCCACTTGCTTAATTGGCTGGCAGGCGGTGCGAAAATCTTTCTGCAAGCTCCGAATCATCGTTTCCGCCCGGCCTGCATAAATCCCAGGCACGCCCCAGCTAGTGAGGAGATCAGGAAAGCTGGTTAGCTGATCAATGTGAACTGATATCGTTATGCCATCATCTCGCGCTCCCAGATCAGTACGATAATAGACTGGGTAGCTCTCTTCTCCATAATGAATAGTGTTTGGGAAGAGCTCCGCCCCTTCTGGTTCTTGCCAAACAAGGTCTGGGACGCGAGGCATGAGCAGGGTCTCATTATCGCCCTCTTTTCTCCATTGGTGGAATTCCTTGGCTGAGTGAATATGTCCTGGGACACGCTCGAAGAAGAAATCTACAGCCGCCTTCTCTTGCCAGTAATGCCCAACCTTTCTAAGTTTATGCTCTAGAAGGAGAATATCCGCCTTTACGTCCTGAAAGTGAATCAAAAAGGGCATTTTCCCTCTCAGTGGTGGCGCCCATTCTTCCCCTGTGGTTTCATAGAGCGGGTGAGGGGGGACTCCAGATACGATCGCCTCAGAGACGAAGGTGAGGTGTGCGTCCTTAGGGTTTACACGCCCATAATAGCAATCCCGGTCTATAGCAAGAAAGAGCCCACTGAGGATGACGTTTTCTTTTCCATATACCGTCCCTTGTTGGGCATTCCAATAAGGTGAGTGGTAATGGCTTCGGCACGCCCAGGGAAGAAGCTCTTCTAGCCACTGAGGGTCAATTTTAGCGACTTTTCTCGCAAAGATCTTAGAGGTTTCTACGATTTCATGAGCCATCACCCATTCAGGGTATCGTTTACCAAAGAGACCAGACCCTGGAAAGACGGAGAAGGAACGGTTATTCGTGCTTTTATAATGCCGCTTTTCTTTTTCCCAATGCCCCACTTGCATAGGGATTCCCACGAGGAGGGCTTTATGGATTTCATCATAATGTCCCCAATCGTCTCTGTTTATTGGGAGGTGTGGAACGCTAGATTTGAGCTGGCTTTTAAGGAGCTGGCGGAGCTCATCATTTACTTGATCCCACTCTAAGACTCGGCGATAGCTCAGGAAATTTCTTTGGCAATATTTACGGAGCTGATTTCTCTGCCACGCACCACGCAGCCCTTCTTTAGTCGTTTTTCTAAATTCTTGGAGGCGTGACCAGATCTCTAAAAGCGAGAGAAAGTCCGAATCGCGATTGCGGAATTTCTGATGTGCGGAGTCTGCAGCGGCGGCTTTATCGCTAGGTCTCTCCCGCACGTCCATGACACTGAGCCCGGCGATGATGACTGTGACTTCTGCGGAGACTCGGCGCTCTGTGCCTTCTAGCAACATCCTGGCGAGGCGCGGGTCTAGCGGAAGGCGGGCGAGCTTTATCCCAATGGGGCTTAATGAGCCATCCTCTAATAATGCGCCTAGTTCATCGAGCGTTTTCTCTCCTTCATGGATCGCTTTAGGGGAGGGTGCGTCTAGAAAGGGGAAATCCCTGATGGAGGGGAGCTTCAGGTACTTCATGCGCAGGATGACTCCCGCAAGTGATGAGCGCTTTATCTCTGGATCTGTAAACTCTGAGAAAAGAGCATACTCTTCCTCAGAATAAAGCTTCACGCACATTCCATCTCGCACGCGTCCGCAACGTCCACGACGCTGCCTCGCACTGGCTTGAGAAATACGCTCATCTTGAAGTCGCTGAATGCCTCTAGAAGGAAGGTAGCGGGACATGCGCACCAGTCCGGAATCTATGACATAGACAATTCCAGGAATAGTGAGGGATGTCTCCGCGACGTTAGTAGCCAGAATGATACGGCGGTTCTGAGCAGGGGAGAAGACGCGTTGTTGATCCGCGAGGCTAAGGCGTGCATAGAGGGGAAGGATATCGACCTGTGACCATTTCTGCTCTTCTAGATGGTTTGCACATTGACGAATCTCTCGCTCGCCAGGGAGAAAAATGAGAATGTCTCCGTCTTGATCATACTGATTAATCCATTTGCATGCTCGAACGATATGTTTGGGGAGGTCTTCTTGCTGTTCAGAGGGAAAAAACTCATCTGTGACAGGGAAGGTGCGCCCTTCTACTTCAATGATCGGAGCCTGATGGAAGAATGTAGAGAAGCGATCCGAGTCAAGGGTGGCGGAACTGATGATGATCTTTAAGTCTGGTCGCTTAGGAAGAAGTTCTCTCAGGTAACCAAGAATGAAATCAATGTTCAGAGAACGCTCATGTGCTTCATCAATAATGAGGCAAGCGTATTGGCGGAGAAACGGGTCACCTTGGGACTCTGCTAAGAGAATTCCGTCCGTCATGAACTTTATGGGTGTATCTTTCCGCATTGTTTCCCGAAAGCGCACCTGATACCCAACGCCTTCTCCAAGCTCAGTCTTTAGCTCCTCTGCTACGCGCTTGGCGACGGAGGACGCGGCAATCCGGCGAGGCTGAGTGCATCCGATCCTACCTTTCTTAACGCCATTATCTCTCATCCACTCCAGTGCCATCTTTGGGAGCTGAGTTGTCTTTCCAGATCCAGTGTCTCCTACCACGACGAGGACTTGAGATTCTCCTAATACCTTTATGATCTCCTCTCTCCGCCGAGAAACGGGGAGATCAGGGTATTCAATACTGGAAATGTAAGATTCCACGGGCAAGGGCAAGAACCAGTAGACTAGAGCAAATTATCGCGCAATACGCAAATCACTGATTTAAGTAATCCAATTGCCATCGTCGCGGATTGACTTTGCTCAGTGATTTGTTACCACCACTTCTTCTAAGTCTTTCGAGTGACGGTAGCTGCGGATTGACTTTGCTCAGTGATTTGTTACCACTTTTATATCCAAAGTTGTAGGCATCCACGTGCTGCGGATTGACTTTGCTCAGTGATTTGTTACCACTATTATGTATAAGATTTATACATTGTCAACGCTGCGGATTGACTTTGCTCAGTGATTTGTTACCACTCATAGCTCTATTTTGTTAGTTGCTCTGCGGCTGCGGATTGACTTTGCTCAGTGATTTGTTACCACCAGTGAGCTTGAACTATGTTCTTTTAGGTCGCTGCGGATTGACTTTGCTCAGTGATTTGTTACCACAACGATTACACCATTAATGTTGTTCACCACGCTGCGGATTGACTTTGCTCAGTGATTTGTTACCACGATCCATTGTACTTGAATCTTTGCTTTGCTGCTGCGGATTGACTTTGCTCAGTGATTTGTTACCACCGTTAAGCTTGCGAATCTCTGCTAGTAGCTGCTGCGGATTGACTTTGCTCAGTGATTTGTTACCACTCTCACGCGCTTTGCTTGTGTTGCTTCGCAGCTGCGGATTGACTTTGCTCAGTGATTTGTTACCACTTAATTTGATTAACTTTGCTTTTATCGTTAGCTGCGGATTGACTTTGCTCAGTGATTTGTTACCACCTTTGCGTCCCGCTGGTGTCGTGTAAGCGGGCTGCGGATTGACTTTGCTCAGTGATTTGTTACCACCAAAAACCTTTCTCCAAGTGACAAGAGAAGCTGCGGATTGACTTTGCTCAGTGATTTGTTACCACCTAATTTCTTTTCGAGGGCTGTCATAGAGAGCTGCGGATTGACTTTGCTCAGTGATTTGTTACCACCTGTGGAGGACATCAAACAGCAGTTTGAGAGCTGCGGATTGACTTTGCTCAGTGATTTGTTACCACTCAGATTGGATTATTTGCGTTCCAACTTTTGCTGCGGATTGACTTTGCTCAGTGATTTGTTACCACATCTCCCTCTCAAGCCTTTGAAATATAAGGCTTGAGAGCATTTTTCCGCTAAAAAAATTCCAGTTGTGCAGGAGGTGTTTCGGTCTTTTCTCTTCGTTTTCCATAGAACACTTTCATAAATCCAAACTGCTTATCAGTCATTTCCATGACACGGACTTCACCGTCAGGGGGGACGGATTGTTCCACTCTTTTAGAGTGGACGGAGAGGTTTTCTCGGCTCGCGCAGTGCCTATAATATACGGAATACTGCATCATAGTAAAGCCATCCTCTAATAATTTCTTCCTAAAAGTGGAATATTGCTTCCGCGCTTTTGTCGTATCCGTTGGGAGGTCAAAGAGAACGATAATCCACATACCAAGATAGCCGCTAATATGCATCAGAGATTAAAATTTAGGAGAGACCCACTGATCTGTTTCTTTATTCAAATACCGTAAGAAGTGACTGGTGTAACGGGAAAGAGAAACTAAAAGAGGTCCGGTAAATTCACCGAAGCTCACCTGTGCAGACAATAATTCCAGTAAGGGCTGGCGATGCTCTCTACTAAGGCTCGTGGCGGAAGCTAGCTCTGGCTTAGAGAGGATCTTCTCTTTTATAACCTTATCCACTAAGGGGCGGAGAGGCTCCATTAAATCATCTGCGAGGCAATAGGCATTCCCTCTACCATGGTGATGAACCCCTAAGGCGGGCTGTAATCCACTGCCCACAATCGCACGCGCGACACTGGCTCTTAAAATGGCGTAGCCATAGTTCAGACACGCGTTAAAAAGAGATTCCCCAGATGGGAGGCGCTTATCCCCCGCATCATACACATCTTTAAAGTAAGCGCTCCAATACAGTTTAGCGGCTTGAGCTTCATAGTTTTCAGGGTCACCAGATTTCACATTTTCCGCTAACTTCTTTAAGCGCGCCTTTCTGTCATCAAATCCCTCTACGGGATTGAGATTATTAAGCTGCGCAAGAATCTTTGACCTTGTAATAGCTTGCCAAGCCCGTTTTTTAGCGGGTTGGGAGGCCTCTAGCTGCACCTTCATTCTCGGCACTAGTTCCGTATGCGTGACGGTGGGTAATAAGAGCCCACTGGGTAAATGACGATCATTGCAGATGACCACCACACACCCATTTTCAAGAAGCGCATTTAGCAGGGCGCTACTGAGTGAAATAGCTGGGTGCTGAAGAATCAGAACCCCTACGTCTTCACAGGAGAAAGAGGCTTCTTTTTTTTCTTCACCTTCCCCAGAAGCGATGATGAGCTGTTTATTCCTTAACTTTAGTAAGGCAGGACGAGCGGAAACCTCTAAAGTATGCTTAATCATTGCGCCCTCCTTAGCTCCCCAGTTGGTAAGACTGTTACTTTTTGAGGGGAAGGGAAGTTCTTTAGGAATGAGCTTGCTCGTGCAGTTCTGAGAAGGCTTTTATTAGTAATAGGATCTTTATGGCCTTGAGTCGCGTCATTATGTTCAGCGAAGAACATTTGACCAGAGGTAGAAGCCATTGTTTTATATACGTATAATTTTTCAACGCCTTCCTCTAAACAAAGAATGGTATCACCAAGAGAGAGGTGAAAAAGAAACTCACCTTCTGTAAAATCAATTGGGGTTTGATTTTTATAAACGGATTCACCTCCTTGAGATCTATTTGATGCTTCTAGCAGGTTTACAGGCTTAGCAATAATTGTTTCATCATCGATAGAAAAAATAGAAACATGATGCGTCCTATCTGACCAGACATGCGTCTCATGGGGTGAGCCTTCTCGGATCGTTAAGTGAGCGCTATCTACAAGAACTCTGACTTTTTTAATAGGGACGCCTGACGGCATAAGAATTTCATCGTCTAAACTACCGCCATCCTTCAGGTGAAGCTGAATGAGTTCAGAGATGAATTCATCTCTGATGTTTGAAAGATCCTTCTTACTCAAAGAAGATACCGGCTTTCTTACCACAAGTCTTCCTTCTTCTGTTTTGCCATAATATGTTTCTTTATGTAGAGCCCCTGAGAGCTTTTTCTTTGGTCTATGGGAAATCCAGATGGAATTTAAAGAGTCCTTTACGCTTTCTCTGAACCCTTTCCAAGGAGCACCTAGAGCATGCCCCTCATTCAGTGTCGCCTTTAAACGGTAGAACCTCTTTCCTTCTTCTTTAGCTTCTTGCTCCACTTGGCGGTAGGTCATCCCTTTCACTACGGCATCAATCCGTGCTTTATTCGTTAAGGCAATGATGACGGCATCTAGCGCATGGTGGCGATGATCATCACGGGACTTCAGTTCCACTCCGTCATTTCTTAAAAGCCCATTTAGTTTCCAGTTATCACGTAAAATAGAAGTGTGCATCCCTTTAGTTCCTTGCACTTTATACTGCTCTTTTAAGGGGTAAAGCTGAGCGAGATAACTTCTAGCAGCCTTGGACATCCATGCGGTATCATTTAAATCTCTGCTTTTAAAGTCGTTCGGGATTTCTTTCATCGTAAACTTCTTAAGCTTACTACCGCCTTTAAACTGATTTTTAGCAAAATCTACGATGCGGTCATACGCCACGGGATCAGATTCTGCAAGCCACTCAAAGGGAGTTTGATTTCCTTTATTGGGGGCGCGATTCATAGCCGCATAACATATGACTTTATTCATATAGCTATTATCCGCTGACCTACTGTAAGGAAGGATATGATCTACCTCTACTTCCCCCGTATTAAAGAGCTGCGAGAATGAGATCGTTTTCTGGCTATAGGCACAGAGCTCACCTTGTTCTTTCCAGAGCAAATAGCGTTCAATGGCATCCCTATTCCCGACGATTCCATTTTTCTCTAACTCTTCTTTTGCTTTATTTCTCTCTGCTTCTCGCTTTCTGGTCTTAGTATTATATTCCTTTCTTTTCAGGGAAGGCATCTTTAGGTCACGAGCCATCTCTACGTGGATGCGGGCAGGCTTTCCATATTGCCTAATGAGACCATTAACGATTTTTCTTAGCTCTGTGAGCGAACGGCGCACCACTGGACTGGTAATGGATTGCGCAAAGGAATACTGAGGATCATCAAAACGCGGTAACAGATTTAAGGCTTCAGACTCTTGCTCATCCTTTCTGGTGTAACCTGCATTATGTAAGGCACTATCTCCATCCTTTTCTTTGGCCATATATCGCATCCCTTGTCGTAGAAAGGGGAGTAATTTATCCAGAGCCTTAACGCTCAAATTTCCTCTAGCCGAGCCGAGGTCTACCCCCATGAGCTTACTAACTTCTATATCGTTGAGAAACCCTAATTCATGTAACCGCTCGTCAATGTCATCATCAGTTAAAGATGTATCAGCAATGATTTCTACAATTTTATTTCTCTGCTCCTCAGAAAATTCCTTCCACTTCTTATCTAAGACCTTTCCTCCTGATAGGGTTGAATCTGTTTTCATACCTGAAATGCCAGTCCTCCCTCCTTCTTCTAAGTTTAAGTGTAAGGAGTGAACGGAGTTCATTTTTAGATGTTTAGAAACCTTTTTTTTCAGACCCGCTAGAGTAGGAGTCAGAGTCGCCTTACAATACGCCAATGCTATTGCTCTTTCTTCTTCTGTTAATTTTCTCTCCTCTGTAGAATCTATCTCATCATTAGTAAGGCGTAAGTTATTTACTTCACAGAGCATACGGAATTCCTGAAATCTCCTATCGGCAATAGGGGCACGCCTGATAGTTTTCTCTAGTTCACGGCGTTCTTTCTTAAAGTCAGGACTCAGCTTCTCCTCTGCCTTTAACTGCTCAAACAAAATCGGCTGTTCTAGCTGACAAAGCCCTATAGAGCTATCAGGCCAATAAACTCTTCTTTGAAAAAATAGAAGGTTTTCAAGCCCAAATTGTTCCATTAAGGAGATCCCGTCTATTCTCTTTTCAGGAGTCTCTACCGCAATAGGGTTTTCTCTCTGTCCTTTTCGTCCGTAACGGAGTTTATCGGTAAGGACACCAGGGTGGAACTCCTTCTGAGTCTTCCAAATGAGATCAAATTCCTTATACGTGAGAAGGCGTCTCAAGTAACGGCCTCGTAATTTTAAAAGAGGGATATTGTTATCCTCTCTGAGTCCTTGCTCTCTTAAGTGGTAAAGGTAATTTCCTAAGGTCTCGTATCCACTCTGTTTAATCTCTTTTTCGAGAGAATCCATTTCTCCCAAAATTCCTTTAGATTCGCTATCTGATTGATCTTGAGATTTCCGGAGGGATAGGAAGCCTCTCCTTTGGTTTAAATGAAGAAGAATTCTTCCGAGTTCTTGTAAACTCACTTTCTCACTTAATGCCTTATGGCGTAAAAAATATGGATCGAGCATTTCCCATTCCCTCACTTCTGCGTCGTCGCGCTCATGCTTAGAAGAAGGAACCCACTGTAGTTGCTCAAGATTTTTTCTGAGGAGGAGCTTCCTATCTGCTTTCCTGCGTATTCTTCTGCGCATCCCTCTAGAAACTCGACGGTTATCATTACTGTTTGATTCTTTTCCTGTATTAATGGCATCGAACCCAGCTGGGAAAATTCTCACTCCAGTTCTTAAAAACTGTTTTTCTTCACTTACAATCGCCCAACCAATAGAGGCGACTCCCATGTCTATTCCTAGTGTGTAGTTCATGGATAGGGATAAAAACCTATTGACTTATGGAGTGAAAGATTATTTTATACTCGCGGTAACAAATCACTGATCAAATGTCTTTTCGTAGGCAAAAATCAGATTTTGCGGGCACTGCTCCACGGAGCATCCCGCCCTTCATTTAGAAAGATAGCACCTACCCTTTAGTGCATGTTAGTTACTCTACTTGTAGCACATTGAGAAAATATTTACTCTTAAAAACGACAAGCCCTCACATCTGATTAAGAGGTGAGGGCTTATAAAGTGGAGCCGCAAGCCAGACTTGAACTGGCGACCTACTGATTACAAGTCAGTTGCTCTACCAACTGAGCTATTGCGGCGCGAGTGCGAAGTGTTAATGAATACATTTCACTAGGGCAAGCTAAAAGGTGTTAATTTTTAGAGGGGATTTTCAGCTGTAGTGAAAAGTATTCACCATCTTTGTAAGAGAGCGTTAATTCCCCTTTTAGACTTTCTTTTAAGGTATCACTCAACCTTATTAAGTTTTGCACACCTGTATGGTTATACTGTGCTTCATCGTAATCAGTGCTACATACTATATTCAGTAATTCATGCTTACTTAAGTCTGCAACATTTCTGTTTCCAGAGCGGCTTACTATACTGGTCAAATCATGTATTAAATTAGAATCAACGCCTCTACCATCATCTTTATAAGTTGCTAATATGTCGCCATTTGTAGCTTTCGAAGTTGAGATAGTAATTTTAGCACACTCAGGTTTGCCCATAAAGAATCTGTCATCAGGTGTTTCTACACTGTGAGAAACACTGAATTTAACCGCTTCTCCAATTGCTTTTATGAAGTCTTGTTTTGTTTGATCTGGGATATGGGCTTCATTAAAGCTCCCTGAATCAAGTCTAATTTGCTTTTCATGAAGTTGAGCAAGCTTAGTGATAAGATCTTCCAATACTGGCAGGACTTCAAAGGTTGAGGCAGGGTTACTAATTCCTCTAGTGTTGCTTCCTGACTCCACGTCTACAGGAGGAGTTATATCTAAAGAATTAGTCTTAGAATCTTCACTAAATAAGGTGTCTTCAGTTTTTGATTCCTTCTCTTCTATGAACTTTTCAAATGCGTCTTTAATATTTGGCTCGTTTGCAGGGGAGGTATCCTCAATACTGTCAACTTTAGCATTGTGTAATTCCATAGTCCTAGAGCTTTCTGTTTTATAAGTAGCGAGAATTTTATTCAGAGATATGGATTCTACTTTATCTACCGTATGAATTGAACCGTTAGAGTTATCTTTATCTAATTCTCTTAATGAACCTTCAGGCGAAGATTCAGCTTTTGTATCTAGATCATGGGGCTTGTTGACCTCAATCGGTCCGGAGGCTCTATCTAATGACTCTTCAGATTTTAGAGCCTCAAAATTATCCGAGTCTGTAGGAATCTCTTCAGGTCTAATATCGTTAAAAATTTCAGTTTTGTCTTCTTGTGCGATATGAATGTTATCAGTTTGTAATGATGTATCGCCATCACCTGAACTCTTTAACAGTGGACCTATTGGTTCTTCATCAATATTCTTTTTGAGAAAGTGCTCCATATCGTTTTTGGAAATGGGAGGAGATTCATTACCAGATGAGGAGTCTGAATTTTCTGTAGAATTAATTTCCCCGCTCTCTTTTCCTGAGCCTGAAGCTATCGAGGTTAAATACGCTGAGCCTTCATCTATGTTTGCCTCATCATTGTAGCTATCAGGACTTGGATTATTTTCATCAGTATTGAAAACCTCTACAGGCGGAATAGAGGGATCGACTGTTGTGTTGGAATCTTTTATAGCCTCCTCTTCTAGAGCATCATGTAAGGGAATATCATTAATATTAGCATCTAATTCTAATGCCTTAGATTTATCTGTTTTGAGCAATGATTTCATTCTATTCAAGAGACTAGATTTTTCCTTACTAGCTACTTTCATGTTATCATCAGCAGAATCTTCAGAGTCAGATGACTTTCGGTTTGTAAAGTCTGAAGCCATGTCACTAACATCTGTTATTATATTAGTATTATCTGGTTCTGTATCTTGATTAGATCCCGAACCCACGGACGCTATATATGAGTCTGCATTATGTCCTTCATCTTCTTTATGAATATCAAATTTGATTTCGCTTTTAGGTGCGATTAAATCGTCGTTAGAGCCATCTCCCTCAGAGATGCTAGCTTCATAATTTTGGACAACAGGAACTTCCACAGCTTGAGTTACTTTAGTAGTTTCTTTCTTTTCTGCAGCAGGAGCTAGATGAGTTAATCCCTCAACATCTTGGTTTTTATCTGACGGAATGGAATCATTTGGTCTTAAGAATGAATTCATTCGATTAAACAGGTTAGGTTTTTTAGTATTCGCAGCATCTTTAATGACTCTTGCAGCAATGGGCTCCTCCTCTAAGGGGGGAGAGTCTTCGTTCGTTGTAACTGGTAAGTCTTCACCCAAAGAGACTTCTTTTCTTTCCGCTGCATTTTTTTCTAGGGCAGACGAATAAATACTTTCAATAACTGGAGCGTGATCTGCGGCACGAGTTTCTGTATCAGAGACCTCTTTCCAATTGTTATCTTTAGAACCAGTGGAGTCAGTGGAGTCAGTGGAGTCAGTGGAGTCAGTGGAGTCAGTGGAGTCAGTGGAGTCAGTGGAGTCAGTGGAGTCAGTGGAGTCAGTGGAGTCAGTGGAGTCAGTGGAGTCAGTGGAGTCAGTGGAGTC
>CALLLS010000067.1 GCA_938008215.1 uncultured Verrucomicrobiales bacterium
GCTTATTATTCATAAATTATGTAAACCGAAAGAACGGGAGCAAAGGGTGAAGGAGCTTTTAAGTAAAGTAGGGTTACCGAGTAGTGCATATGGGAAATATGCATTTGAGTTTTCTGGCGGGCAAAGGCAGAGGATTGGTATCGCGCGTGCATTGGCAGTAGAGCCCAAGTTAATTATATTAGATGAGCCTGTATCTGCGCTGGACGTCTCCGTGCAAGCTCAAGTGCTGAATCTTCTAATGGATTTACAGAAAGACTTTGGCTTGAGTTATCTCTTTATTGCGCATGATCTTTCCGTAGTGAAGCATGTGAGTGATCGCGTAGCGGTGATGTACCTTGGGAAAATAGTGGAGGAAGCACCTTCAGAAGTAATTTATACTTCGCCCAAGCATGCTTATACAAAAGCCTTGATCAAATCCATTCCTAACGCTGACCCAAGTGTTAAGCGTGACAGAGTGGTCATTGATGGTGATGTTCCTACTCCGCTTGATCCACCTAAAGGAAGTGCTTTTGGGTACCGAATGGGGCATGAAAAATATGAGGAAACGATTGGGCTAGATATGACACCTGTTGAAATCGCACCCGGTCATCTGGTAGCTCCCGATCCTTGCTGTGTAGAGGATCTAGACAAGCTCATTTCCACTCCAAGTTCTCAGTTATGAGAAAACATATTGTTCGCAAGGTTGTTAGAACTAGGCTTAAACTTCAGTCACTAGAAAAAGGATGTCTGACATTGAACCGATGGGGTGAAAAGTATTTAGAGCTCGGGAAGTCGTTAACGGAGGAGCAAGCAGGCCAAACTGTAAGAGTCCCCGAAAGTCTTGGGGTAGATTCTGATATGACAGGGTGGAGTTATTACCAACTTTTAGAGCATAATGCGATCGTGAATGAGGTCATGAGCTTAAACGTGAAAATGCTTATGACAGGTCAGGGGAAGAAGGTCATTGAGAGTTTTAATCCTAAGACAGACGTGCTCCCAAGTGAGGATGCAGGAAGCGAACAAATGAAGCACTTTCAAGATTCCATCGACGATCATTTAATGACGATGAAGGGGTTCGATGATTTAAAGAGTGACGGAACTAATACGCACCCTCTTTTTGGAGAATTTGATGCTCACATGTGGCATGGTATGATAGGACTCCACCTGAAAGTGCATTATAAGCAAGCAAAGATGATTGTCGACAAATGCCAAGGAATTTGATGGCGGGTATTTATTAACGAATTTTAAGCTAGATTATCAAAGTGGTAAAATGGGCGTTATTTTTTCTAATGAAGTTATCCCAGAACCTTCAGTCCTAGAGTAATCCATAAGGGGATAGTGATAATTCCGAACCCTTGGGTGACGATCACCACTTGACCTGCAGTGGCTGGATGTCCACCATAAAGTTTAGAAAGAACGATAGGCATTACCGCTGAGGGCATGGCCGCTTGAACTACAAGAACGAGCTTTAAATCATAAGGAAGTGGTAAGTAGTAGATTAGAGCTAGGATGATGCTGGGTATTAGAGCTAAGCGCAAAATAACGGCCACAATGGATAATTTGAGAGTTGGAATGCATGACCTCAGTTCATCTGATAAGGTCGCTCCTACGAGCATCAGAGCCATTGGGAATGAACATGCTCCTAACCAATTCATGATAGTGAACACGGGGGAAAAGTATTCTACAGACTTAGCGCTGTCTCCTAGCCCAGAAAAGACGAGACCTAAGCCTACAACGACAGCGAGGATGGGAGCAGAAAGGAGACTTTTAAAATTCTTTGGTATTTCTCCCTGAAGGATCGCGATACCGATAGTCCAAAGAGCTATTTCCACACCTAGAGAATGAACAAACAAAACTCCCAGGAGGTCTTCGGGGAAAAGAGCGATGATAATAGGAACGGCGGCAAATCCATAGTTTTGTATCCCGCAGGTAGTCGCGAAGGTGTTTCTTTGCGGACCTTTCGGGATTTTGAAAAGGCGTGCTCCTGCCTTGCATAGAAATAGGCCAATCAAAATGATGATAAACCCTACTGGAAGCGTCCAAGCCACAAGAGAGACGTCTTTTACGGCCTCACTAGAGAGTATTTTATCAATGATAAGACATGGATAAAGGCAATTGATGATCATCTTCATTAAAGATGAATCGGCTTCTTGGTTGAGAACCTTTAGCTTCCTGAGGATACCACCAAGAATGATTAACCCATACATCGGAAGGACGGATTGAGTAATCTGCCATGAACTGATTTCCATCTAGTGGGCGTATAGTAAACACCTAAATGCGTCAAACGAACGCTTTCGCTAAATTCTCCGATTCTTTATCTTCCTCTTAAGTTTCGAAAGAGACGTTCTTGTAACTGATTCATCTCCTCCATCATTCTTAATGGATCTGAAGATGGATTGCGTAAAGATTCATTGAAAAGGCGTTCCATCAACTCTCTCTGGTCTTTAGGTGATCTATAATTATTAAATCTAGGTCTTTGAATCTGCCTTCTTTCTTGGAAAGAGGCTACGTGGGCTTCTTTAGGTTCCTTAGTGATAGGGCTAGCTTCTTTTTCTAGAGCCTCGGATATGGAGCTAGCTGGAAGGATATATGTTTTATTTCTACCTGAATCTGAAATAGCGATACCTACGAAGCCACCATCAAGAGCGAAAATCGGCGTCCCGCATTCTTCTGGCTCTACAAGGATGTCGCTCTGAATAACGATTTGGAAAGAGTCCGTATTTTTTGAGAGTCTATTTCTTCCAAGCTTATCCATCATTTTGATTCGTCCACCCTGATCTCCTTTTCCTCCAAGGCTGGATTCAGAGCTTACCGCTTTTCCGTTTCTTATGAATTCGACCTTTATTTTATCTCCAACACGAAGCTTCTCAATTTCGCTTACCAACCCGATAGAATTTTTTACTTCTACCCCGTTGAATTTAGTGACTACGCAGCCTGGTCTAATTCCCATGTTAAAAGCGGCACTATCATAATTCACGGTCTCGATAAATGCTCCACCATTTTTAGGGGTATCAGCTATTCTAACGCCTAAAAGACCTTTTAAGAACCTCTTCTCTACGCTCACCACACCGAGTTTAGATAATTTACCTTCATTATTTACTGTAGAGATCGCAGCAATAAATTCGCCTACCTTTACTTCCTTTTGGGTTTCTAGGAGTTTTTTAGGCGCTTTCAGCCCCTTCACAGATAATACAGCGAGATCATGTTCCGGATAACCTCCTAGAAGTGTCACAGGGTGTGCATCTAAACCTGGCCTCCATGCTATAAGGTTATCGGGTAATGCTTGATAAGAGGAAAGGGGGACAAGAACTGTTTCATCATCAATGATCGTTCCATTGAGGAGCGGAGCGGAGATATCATCGTTATTATAAATTTGAATGAAAGTGTCTTTGATGGAGTTCTCCAGAGGTTGCGCCCAAGAGAAGAGTTCATTAACTTTTTGGGAGAGCTTCGGCTTATCAGAATTTTTAACGTAAGGCGAATCTTGATCACTTCCAATTGGAGGAACGGTTAAATCTCTCGGGTTTCTATTTAAGTCAAACCGTGCTTTAAAGGTAAGCTTCGTGCTTAAAAGTTCATTCCCTCTCTGGAAGATGATTTCTGCCGTGTCTCCTACTTTTTGCCTGCCTGTAGCAATAAAGACATCGAGAATGGTGTTTACTTCTTCCTGCCCAATTTTCTTTAAAATATCACCTGATTTTAATCCTGCGGCGGCGGCAGGGCTATTCGCACTCACCTGTGCTATTTGAGGGAGAGATGTTTTAAATCTTCGGTATGAGTTAATGCCGCTCCGCCATCCGATTCCCATCACAGGCGTTTCAGGCGTAAAAAGGACATTGGGCTGAAGGATTCCCCATGATTCACCGCTTCTCATCTTTGTGAGGTCATCTTTAAATCCGCTGACGCCCGCATGAACATTAAAGTTCGCCAGTCCATTGATAGAGGAGTTTATTCCAACGACATTCCCTTCAAGATCGAATAATGGTCCACCAGAATCTCCGCCAATCAGCGGGCAACTGGTGGTAAGGAAGCGACCAGGGTTGTGAGCGCGCATTTGTCCGAAACGAACAGGTGGGGTGCGAGTTTTATCATAACCTCTGCCGTGTCCCATTGCTAGCACCCAATCTGCAACGTTAAGGTTATCAGAATCTCCAATTGGAGCGTAAGGATAACTCTTAGAAGAGTCTTTCATACGACACACCGCGGCGTCTTTATAGCGATTCATTCCTAATACCATCACTTTATGTTCCTTCTCATCTGAAGTAATGGCGATGACCTCCTCAAACCCGTCGACAACGTGTGCAGCGGTGAAGATAAGACCTTGTTCTGAAACAATCACACCACTTCCTGATCCCACAATGTTACCGCCCTTATCCTTCATGACGATAGCCACCACTGAATCTTTGACCTTACTTACGGTGCTTACGACTTGATCTTGTAGATCAACTAAGCGCTTATCGACTTGAGGTACACTATTTAAGGCTGTTTCAGCAGATAAAGAAAAGGCACTTAGTATAAATATAAAGATGGAGCGGTACAGATACATTTCAAATGGTGAGCGGTGTAATGATGTTTTTTCGTCTAGCAAATATATCCTACACGTAAATTCTCAGATGTATGAAGAATATTATCAGTATATACGATTAAACAACTTAAATATAAATATGTTCGCTTGAGTGTATTTTATGCCATGCTACGAACGGAGCATGCTTCCTCTTCGTTGGTTATTTATAGACTTTGATAGTTACTTCGCTTCTGTAGAGCAACATCTGCATCCCCATTTGCGGGGGAAACCAGTGGGCGTGGTTCCTACAATGGCTGAGACCACTTCCTGTATTGCTGCGAGTTATGAAGCGAAGAAATTCGGAATTAAGACTGGCACTCGTGTTTCTGATGCGCGGCAACTCTGCCCAGATATTCAATTTATCGAGGCAGAGCATAAGGTCTATGTTGAATACCATCAGAGTTTTCACAAAGCGATAGAGGATATTATTCCCATCACTCAGACCCTTTCCATCGACGAAGTTTCCTGCCAGCTTCCCAAAAACTGGCAAGAGGAGTATTACGTGGAAAATCTCATGTTCCGCTTAAAAGACCATCTCTGTGAGAAAGTTAGCCCGTGGATCACCTGTTCCATGGGAGCAGGTCCGAACAAGTTTCTCGCTAAACTAGCCTCTAAGTATCATAAGCCTAATGGTCATTACATCGTCATGGAAGATGACATTCCTTACTTCTTAAGAGAGCATGAACTCCGAGACTTAAACGGTATCGGATCAAGCATGGAAGCGCGCCTTAGAAAAGTGGGAATTTATAGCGTTGCTCAATTATTCCAGTGCTCAGAAGAAACCCTCCAAAATATTTGGGGAAGCATCCACGGAAACCGAATGTGGAGAGCCTTGAGAGGAGAAGACGTGGCAGATCTTCCCACTCATACCTCTAGCATTGGGCATAGTCATGTCCTCGCCCCTATTAAACGCGCTCCGCATCATGCGCAAACGGTTCTACATCGGCTTCTCCAAAAGGCCACCTTGCGTCTTCGGGCAAAAGGTTACGTTACCTCAAGTATCGCCCTTTCTCTTCGTTATGATAATGGGCTCCGTTGGGGGCATGAAGTACGCTTTGATGAAACCTCTCAGAATCACGCCCTCACTTATGCTACGCAAGCTCTTTGGGATAAGCGCCCTAGCCCACAAGAACCAATCCGAAAAATTAGCGTCAATTTCACGCGACTACGGGAAGAAAAAAATTATACGCTTAGCCTCTTTTCTAAACCCGATTTAAAGCGCGAGTCTGTGGATAAAGCTCTTGATCAAATCGTGACTCGTTTTGGGAAAAGAGCCGCGTATTACGGTGGAGCGCACGGCGCCATCTCCGCCGCCCCCATGCGAATCGCCTTTAATCATATTCCAAATACGATCTTAGAAGAGTGATCTACAGTTTGCATGAGAACTATCATGCTACTATGTGATACAGGCTAAGATTTTTTCAGAGCAGAGGTTGGCTTTGCTGCTGCGATCTTCACTTCAGGTAATACAAGTCCTTGTTTGCTAGAGCGCTCATTCCACTGATCCATTTCCATAACTACAGCTCCAGAGCGGCGCTCTTCCCAGTCGTTAATAAGTTCAATGATGGCATGATCAAGATAGGCAAGTGAGCCTAAGTGAAAGTGAACTTCTACGTCTTCGGCTATGGATTCTATTGCTTCAGCGATCTTTGGTAATTTCACAAAGGTAGCTGCGCCTTTAAATCCAATATCAATTCGTTTGCCACCTTCTTGTGTGACTTTGGTAATATCGAGAGCTAAAAATGTCCAGAGGATGCGAAGAAGTGCCAAAGCTAAACCAGCAAGAACTCCTGTAAGTAGATCTGTGCAGACGATCGTAATAAGGGTCACGAAGTAGATGACGACTTCCATCCATCCAGCTTTTGCTAAACGTTTAATAGCAGCGGGATTAATGAGTTTATAACCAGTATAAACAAGTATTGCAGCGAGAGCAGATTTAGGAATCCATTGAATGACAAACGGCAGGCAAACCACAAATAGTAAGATCCATACACCATGTAAAATAGCGGAAACACGCGTTTTAGCACCAGCCTCTAAGTTAGCAGAACTTCTCACAATAACTCCTGTAAGAGGAAGTGCACCGACACAGCCACAAATCGTGTTTCCAATTCCTTGAGCGATGAGCTCTTTATTATACTTGGTGCGCGCTCCTGAGTGAAGGCGGTCGACAGCTGTGGCACAGAGGAGGGTCTCAGCACTTGCAATGATAGCAAATCCAAAGGCAGGTCCCCAGAATGCTGCGGTCTTTAAGAGAGAGGTGTCTGAAAAATTAGGAATATTAAGACTCGATATGAGGCTTTCAGGGATTTTCACATACTCGATATCGAGGGAGAATATTGAAGCGAGAGCGGTTCCAACAACTACTGCAATGAGCGGTCCAGGGATAGCCTTAAGCTTTGCAGGGCGGAATTTATTCCAGAGAATAATGGTAAGGATGGTGGCTACTCCAATATAAGCAGCAAAGTGATACGTCTTTCCATCTTCTGGAATAATCCCACGCATCAGTGAGTTACCAAGGGTAAGATAGTTTTCCACCCCTGAAGAGCGAGGGCTAGCATCAACCATTACATGAAACTGGCTTGCAAAAATGAGAGCTCCGATTCCCGCCAGCATTCCTTGAATTACAGCTGGTGAAATAGCTCGAAACCAGCGACCTAGTCCGAATATTCCGAAAAGAAGCTGAATGATACCAGCAGCCAAGACAACCCATCCAAGAGATGCGATACCAAACTTTTCTACATATTCCCATACAAGAACAGCTAAGCCAGCAGCGGGTCCGCTTACTTGAAGAGGAGCACCTGCAAGAGAACCTACCACAAGACCGCCTACGATACCACTGATGAGACCTAAGGCAGGGGGGACACCTGAAGCAATGGCTATCCCCATACAGAGGGGGAGAGCGACAAGAAAGACGACTACGGAGGCGAGGAATTCATTTCCCCAATTTATTTTTTTATCAAGAGTTGAAGCACTTTTCATAGGTAACTTTATAACAAAGAGATACTTAGTTTATATTCTTAGGGTTGCAACTGAAAATTTGTTCATTTAAAAAAGTAAGGATTTCACTTATTTCTAGTTTGCAAGAATGCGTATTAGAGTATTTTAAATGGATTATGAAAAAGAATTCTGAACATGTTTTAACAGATTTATTAGAGGGGAATGCACGTTACGCTACCGCGAAATCACAAGGAGTAGATAATGCAGCGCTACGTAAAGAGACCGTTTCTGGGCAATCACCTAAGGCATATGTCCTTTCCTGCATTGACTCACGAGTTCCTGTGGAGACCGTCTTTGATCAAGCGATAGGGGATATCTTTGTTGGGCGTGTCGCTGGAAATGTGGCGAACGCTGACCAACTTGGCTCTATCGAATATGCGGTATGTGCTTTAGATGTGCCAGTTTTAGTTGTTATGGGACATCAGTCCTGTGGTGCTGTAAAAGGTGCCTGTAATGGCGTGGAGCTAGGGAACCTCACGAGCTTACTGGAAAAAATTAAGCCTGCAGTGAGTGAGGTGTCTCATGACACGCCTCCTACAGCTGACCAACTCACAAAAATCATCAAGGCGAATGTGGAAAATACCATTCAATACGTTCGAGATAATAGTCCAGACTTAGCGAGCAAAGAGGCAGGTGGAGATCTTACAATAGTAGGAGCATACTATCACCTAGACTCAGGAAAAGTAGAAGTTCTAGAGCAGCCTGAAGGGGCTTCTATCATGGCTTAACTTTCAGGCAGCAGGCTCTATTGCGTCTCGTTTATCATTATAATAAGCTGAGACGACTGATATATCTCCATTTAAACTAAAGCCTCTTTTGCTTTAGCTTCTAGTTCACTCGCCTTCTCTAATTCAGGAGCCGCACCTCTGGCTTGGTCTGGTTTCCCTCCTCCTTTACCGCTTGCAATAGGGGCGAGTGTTTGGATGAGTTTACCTGCCATAAAACCGTTGTCTTGAGCTTTTGAGCCTGCATAAGCACCTAGGTGGAGTTTGTTACCATCATTAACAATTACGAACGCGGCGTGACCGTATTGGAGCTTTTTAAAACCGTTGAGCAGTTCCTGAAGAAGCGATGGGTCTCCTTCTAGAGAAAGGACGGTATTTCCAGTCTCATTGAGTTTTTCCGATAGAAGTTCATCCGCGATTTTTGAGGCGTTTGCGACGGAAGCTTTCTTCACTGCTTTCTCCGCTTCCGTGGCAGCGTTTTTTATCGCTTCTAGATTTTTCTTTAAACCCTTTAAGTCTTTGGCTGAATCATTCGAGCTCTTAACCTCTGGTAGATCAAAGGCTAATAATTTTAGGTTTGCGTTTGAGAGCTTTTCTTCTGCTTGAGCGATCTCTGCCTCTATAATAAATTTCTGCTCTTCGATGTAAGCGGCCGCAGCCTCGCCACACACTGCTTCTATGCGGCGCACTCCTGAAGCAACAGCTTCCTCTTTCTTAATAATCAACTGTCCAATTTCTTGTGTGGTATTCACATGTGTTCCTCCACAAAGCTCTATGGAGTATCCGTCAAGAGCTTTTGCTTCTCCACCGATTTGAACGACGCGCACGACATCCCCATATTTATCCCCGAAGAATTGCGTTATGTCTTTTCTGTCTTTAATCTCTGAATGTTTTACTTCTTTCCAGCTCACGGTAGCACCTTCAGTGATTTTCTTATTCACGGCATCCTCAATAGTTTCCGTCTGCTCAGGTGTGAGTGCCCCAGAATTAAAATCAAAGCGAAGGCGATCATCAGTTACCATTGATCCTTGTTGAGAGGTTTCTTGGGAAACATGCTCACGTAGCGCCCAGTGAAGGAGGTGGGTAGCGGTGTGGTGACTAGAAATGGCTCGGCGCCGTTCTTCATCAACATGTAATTCTACTTCCTCGCCTACTTTCATGTCAGAACCTTTTGGTAAAACATGTACGATAGCATCTCCCACCTGCATAACAGAGAGAACTGGAATTTCCTTGATCGTTCCTGAATCTCCGACCTGACCGCCTTTCTCTACATAAAAAGGAGAGCACTCCGTAATTACAAAAACGCTTTCTTCATGTTCGATGGTTTCTGAGACTAGACTCTTGATGTTTGTTTGATCAAAACCTACAAAATCTGTTTTCTCATCTGTGGAAATATCCACTGCGCGCACCACGTCTGATTTCTGGGCTGCACGAGCACGGTTACGTTGAACTTCCATGTGAAGTTCAACTTCTTCTTCATTTAACTTAAGTCCCTTCTCCTTACACAAAAGTGCAGTAAGGTCTAGAGGGAAGCCAAATGTATCGTAAAGCTTGAAGGCTTGATCTGAAGGGAAATCTTTAGAAGACCCCATGGAGGTTTGGACATCGGTAAATAGCTTCAGGCCTCTATCCAGCTTTTGGTTAAAGCTTTTCTCTTCGCGATCAAGAGTCTCTTTTACCATTGATCGTTTCTTTCCAAGCTCAGGGAAGATCGTGAGTTGATCTGCTAAGGTATCTACGAGTTGCCCCATGAAAAGGATGTCGCCGGAGAATCCTAGTGCACGGCCATATCTGACGGCACGGCGGAGAATGCGGCGAAGGACGTAATTTCTTCCATTGCTTCCAGGCTGGATGCCATCTGCGATGGAAAGGGAGAGGGTGCGGAGGTGATCTGCAATAACACGAAAGGCGATCGCTTGCTTGAGTATTTCTGGGTCATCATTTGCGCCTGGATCATGTGGGTAAATATCTACGTATTTCTTCCCGCTCATTTCTTCTAGTTTAGCGAAGATGGGGGAGAACACATCAGTGGCGTAGTTAGAGATTCGCTTATTGAAATTAGTGAGCCCATCCGTGTTTTGCATGATGGAGCATATACGCTCAAAGCCCATTCCAGTATCGATGTGCTTCGCAGGGAGATCACGATACGTGCCGTCTGCTTCAGCATTAAACTGAATGAAAACGAGGTTCCAAATCTCTATGCATTGGTCAGAGTCTGCATTGACGAGGTCACGCCCAGATTTATCAGGAGTGATGTCAATGTGGAGTTCAGAACAGGGACCACAAGGTCCCGTTTCACCCATCATCCAGAAGTTATCTTTCACGTCGCCATCAATGATATGCTTCTTAGGGTCTAGACCTTCTTTTTCGAAGAGGCTCTTCCAAAAGTCATAGGCTTCTTGATCAAACTCACTAGGGTCTCCTTCGCTCGGTGCATAGACGGTTGCATAAAGCCGATCCGCAGGGAATTTCCACTCCTTAGTGATCAGCTCCCAAGCCCACTCGACAGCTTCTTTTTTAAAGAAATCCCCAAAAGACCAGTTTCCCAGCATCTCGAAAAAAGTGTGGTGATAGGTGTCATAGCCGACATCTTCTAGGTCATTATGCTTTCCGCCAGCACGAATACATTTCTGCGTATCTGTGGCTCTGGCTGGTGAATATGGTGGATTCTCTGTTCCTAGGAAATAGGGCACAAACTGGTTCATTCCCGCATTCGTAAAAAGAAGCCCAGGTGATTGAGGAAGGAGAGAGGCCGAAGGAACGATGGTGTGTTCCTTGCCTTTAAAAAAATCGAGAAAGCTTTGGCGGATTTGAGCCGAGGTCATGAGATTCTTTACACATGTCCTGAATCTTGATGCAAGAATTTTAGCCTTAGGAAAAAGCTCTTACTCTATTAATGTGATATCTTGCATTTTTTTCGGACTTCATCCCGAGTGTAGTCTTTACTGAGCATATCAATGAGAAAAGAGTCTGATCCTCGCATTCTACTCACTTTCTTAACATTTTTATGGTTAGCAAAGCGGGAGAAGATCGCCCATGAGACGGTATCACGAGGCACTTCTTTTACGCCGTATCCATTTGGCTGATTACTAGACCAAAACTTAATGTATTCTTTCCCCGCTTTCCATCTTCTACCGAGGTAAATGACGAGGTGTCCATGCTCATTTTTCCCGATAGAATCGTTCCAGAAGATTTTCATAAAGTCACCAGCTTGAGCTTTACCATAATCCTCGAAGTTTTCTCCAATGTTCAGATCACGAAAGAGCTTGGCAACTCCAGGTCCGTTTGCGTTCCATCTTCCCCAAAATCCGTGACCATCATCTTCCTCATTATATTTGAGGCGTTCTAGCTCTTTTTTGGAAAGGTCTATAATCCCCGCTTTTTGTAAGCTTGCTAGAGTTTTAAGAAATACAAGATAGGTAGCACTGGAGCAAAAGCTTGGCTGTGCCGCTTTTGGTATGACAGAGAGCTGCCCACTAGCGGTATAAATGGAGTTAGAGATGCCATAGAAGGCTATTTTTTGCGTTGAGTAGCCACCGCCTTTCGGCATCTTTGAAATTTGGGAGAGAATGAGATCATTATAAGGCGTCGCGAACGCGACTTGGAAAAGTAAAAGTAAAAGTAAACTGAAGATGTATTTCATTTAACAGTAAGGTATAATTAAGCATCTTTTTGCCATCCCGGCTTTCCAGAATACACCCATTTGTAATAGTCTTTCAGCTTTAAGTTAGAAGCGGCGTCTTCATCGATAAAGACTTTCGCTTGTTCATGATGCTGGAGAATAGAGGCTGGGACCATAGATGTAATAGGTCCTTCAATAGTATCTGCAATCGCTTTTGCTTTTCCTTCTCCAAAGGCGAGTAGGAGGTTCATGCGTGCTTCCATTATCGTGCCGATTCCCATCGTGATACAATGGCGGGGAACAAGTGATTCATCACCATCAAAGAAGCGTGAGTTATCTTCTAAGGTTTGTTTAGTGAGGGTTTTGATCCTCGTGCGAGAGGCAAGGGACGAAGTGGGCTCATTAAAACCAATGTGCCCATCAGACCCAATCCCTAAAACCTGAATATCTATCCCGCCCGCTTGCTTTATCTTTGCTTCATATTCAGCGCAATACGCAGGCATATCTGCAGCCATTCCATCTGGTATATGCACATTTGCAGGAGCGATGTTAATATGATTGAAAAGCTTTTCTTGCATGAAGTAGTAATAACTTTGGTCATGCGTTTTTGGTAAGCCTACGTATTCATCGAGGTTAAAGGTAGTGACTTGGCTGAAGTCTAGCTCCTCTTCTTTATGCATACGGATCAGCTCCTGATACATTCCAATGGGAGAGCTTCCTGTTGCCATGCCTAAGACAGACTGAGGATTTTCTTTTATTTGCCGAGCGATGAGGCGAGCCGCAGTTATATTACTCTGCTTCTGGTCTGGGCTGATGATGATTTCCATTGGTCTATTCTTTTAGGTATTTTGCATCACTGGAGAAACACTTTTCTCGTTTAAAAAGTAACGATAATCTACTATTTT
This sequence comes from uncultured Verrucomicrobiales bacterium, assembly GCA_938008215.1. GTDB lineage: Bacteria > Verrucomicrobiota > Verrucomicrobiia > Verrucomicrobiales > Akkermansiaceae > WTJZ01. The sequence continues at coordinate 12,793 of CALLLS010000067.1, forward strand.
AAGGGATCCGGCGCCACAGAAGAAGCATCTCCCTCCATCATAGATAGGTAAGAGAGTTCCATTATTCCAAGTTTGAATACGGTAGAGAGTGCTAAATGTAAAATTCGGGGCAGCTTTACCTTGCCCGCCAACAAGTTCGGCACCACGCCTTACATTATTTTGCATCCATGCCGGAAGCGTAAGGTGATATGCATTACGCTCTACTTCTTTAGTGTGTAATGATGTGGCTGCTACCAAATCTGCTACCTGTTCTACATTCGCTTCCACATTCGCATTTGGTGTATCCATCCCCCCCCAATATTCAGTTTCAATGGCTAAGGTGGAGAATTTTTTAGGCATGCTTTTAAGTGCTGCCATAACGTTATGATGCACCTCTACGTGCCTACTATTCCAATCTTTGTCGTGAGGAAAAAAAATGGCGTAAGGCTTAAAGGTTTCAAGAATAGCGATGACATCAGTGTAGGTGAGGTTTTCTAAGTCATCTTGTATGACAAGGTTTTCCCAACCTAGGTAAGCGCAAGCATTATTTAACTCTTCTAAACGCTCTTTTCTACGACCTATGTTACTTCCAAAAGTCATGGGAACATTAATGATTTGGGCATTTAGTTCATGTTGCAAACGGTAGGGGAGTAGACCTGTTATACACTCGTCATCAGGGTGCGGGGAGAACAGCAGCACCTTACGGTCTTGATCTACGACCTTTTTCGTGCCTGAAACTTCCAGCTTTTTCGCCTTATCAATACCTTTTGCGATATTATATACAAAATCTAAATAAGGGTTCATGATAGGTGATTGTTCTTAATATTTAAAATTTGAATGGCTTCTCTTACTACCCAACCACATTCTTTTAGAGCGGTATGAGCGTCATCTTTAGAGACTGCTGCTAAAATAGCGACGATGCGGCAGGCACGGTCTCTCAGCTTGGTATTAGAAGGGTTTAAATCTACCATTAGATTAGAAATGACTTTTCCAGTACGCGTCATGGCAAGAGTAGTAATCATATTTAAAGTCATCTTAGTAGCCGTTCCAGCACGTAGTCGCGTAGATCCTGTGAGGATTTCTGCTCCTGTATCTAGCGCAATGACTTGATCAGGTAAGGGATGTTTCCTATATGCTGGATGGCAAGTTAATAGAACCGTAGTTGCTCCCAGTTTTTTCGCCTCTGTTAATGCTCCCCAAATGAATGGCGCATGACCTGATGCGGAAATAGCGATGACAATATCTTTTTCATTTATCTTACGATAACTAATCGCGCGCGCTCCAGCCGCGGCATCGTCCTCCGATCCTTCAGTTGCAGACCATAAGGCTTTTCTGCCTCCTGCCATAATTCCTTGGACTTGTTTTTCTGGTGAGCGAAAAGTAGGGGGACACTCGGAGGCGTCTAGCACCCCAAGTCTTCCAGAGGTTCCTGCACCTGTATAAATGAGGCGACCTCCATTATTAAAGGATTCTATGACTTTTAGGATCGTCCATTGAATTTCATTACTGGCACTTAAAATTGCATCAGGAATAGAACGGTCTTCTTCTGCAAAAAGTTTTATCGCATCAGCAAGGGATAGTGAAGAAAGGTTTTCTGATTTTGGGTTTCTCTCCTCTGTAGGTGAGCGCTCAGCAGGGTGCCACACCGGAGGTATAGTCTCTGGATCCTCCTTTGGTAAAAGCTTATCCTGAGGGGTATAACCTATATTACCTTTTTCTAAGACTTTACGCCCTAGCTCTACCGCCCCCCAAGTGCTTGCACGATTTAGAGGCGAAAGGATAGCATTTGGAAATTCTCTTAAGATAAGTAGATCCACTTTCTCGCGAAATTCTGGGTTTTTCAATAAGACTCCACCATTATAAACAAATTGGATTTTATCACTACGCGATAAGTCCAACCGTCTGGCTGTCGATACAGCATCATCGGCGAGTTTATCAGCAGCTTCTTTTAAGATACGTATGGAAATAGGGTCTTGGTTATTCTTAGCAGTCTCAAAAACGGTCTTGGCTACAGAAGCTAACTCTGTTTTAGTAGCGACGAGTGACCAATCAATAAGCTCCTCTGGATCGTTGAGTTGAAGTTGATTTAGAATACCTGTAGCGAGTGGTGACCATACTTCATCTGCGTCATAGACAGCCATTACTTCACGTAATGCATCTTGTGCAATTTCACAAGCAGAGGCGCGATCTCCAAGAATATGTCCTCTTCCGCCAATCCGAAGTTCCTTGCCATCGCGCGTCCGACCTAAGAAGCAAGACCCTGTTCCAGAGAGAACTAAGACTTGTGAGTCACATTCTTCAGGCCATGGCTCAGCCTCAAGTGCTGTAAGAAGATCATCGGTAGGGGCGCATGGTATTCCTGGCCAAATGCGTGCAACTTTAGTTCTTAAGGTTTCTAAATCAGCCTTTTGTCTCACTCCAGCTAAGCCGATGCCGATGGTGTCAGGCAAGTAAGGGAGACGGTCTCGGATAGCTCTTAAGTGGCTTTCTAAATCATCTTTAGACATGAGCCTGAGGTTCGAGGGACCAGCTGTAAACTGTTCGATAATTTCATCATTTGAATCAACGAATAAAATAGAGGTTCGTGTCGCCCCACCTTCAATGCCAAGAATGTAATAGGATGATTTTGATTCGGACATGTCGCTCATTTTAGAGGAGAAAAAGATCTTATTAGAAGTATATAGTTAACAAACTTATTATACAGCATTTATACGATAATAAAAATATCCAGTAATAGGGAATAAAAAAGACGCCAATTAAATAATGGGCGTCCTTTGTTTTAAACGTAGAAGTCTTAATCTATCTTTTACGACGTGATATAAGTGAAACTGCCCCAAGAAGGAATAATGCGGATGAAGTTGGCTCAGGCACACGTTGAGCTGTAGTAACCAACTGAAAAGAATCGTTAAAATACGTAGGGCTTGATAGAGAGCCTCCGTTCCTACCTAATAAAATTGTTCCTGAGTCGGAGGATAGATCTAAGCTAGTAGAGCCAAACCCTAGCTCGTCTTCTTGTCCTATCGCAGTAGAGAATTTAAAAACTCCGTATTCCGTATCGGAGTTGTTAGTAACTAATAGATATGGAAATAAGCCAGTCCAAGTAGGATCAGGAGTGCCGTCTGCAAAACTTTCAGTCCAAGTGTTTTCTGTGAATCCATTAAACCCAAAGGTTTGAGTAATAGTTTGAGGAGAATCGCCAAAATCTACGAAGTCACTAATTAGTGGAGTAGCATTTCCTCCTGAAAAATTGGCTATATCCATATCAGAGTTAGTAAGAAAATATCCTAATCTAACCGTGCTATGCGTATTACTCAGCAGGTTGGTGTCTGCGTCAAGAATGGGTAGGTCTGCGCCCCCAATATTAGAAACATTACTAAACGACAAGGTAAATGCGTTTAGATTAGAAGTGATTAATAATAAGAGAAGTGAGGTTTTATTTAATTTCATTTTCAATAGTGTAAGATTGAGCTGTAGGTAAAACTCCAATAACTTCATCTTCACAAGCTTATTTTTCATTTTTTTTAGTAAGCATCTTTGACTCAATTTTAACTAATTATAAAAACCACATCATCATAGTCAATATACACAAATGGGTGGGTTTATTTTTGCTGGAATGATTCGGCTTAAAGAGGTTTCCTTATTCTTAGGAATTAAAAGTTTTTTTCCTTTTGCGACTTGATTCTTTTCCCATGCTTGTTGGCACGCTATCAAGCGTTTGAATATTATGTTCAACTTTGCTTAATTTTTTCAATTATAGATTAAAACCAACCTGAATCCCCTTTGCTTTTCTGCTTCTCTCTTGTTTTGGCTCGTCATTGTCATCAAAACGCGTCAATTCCGAAGTGATTCATGTTATCTAAGAAGAGGAATATTATAAAAAAACTTAAGTGTAGGAGTATGATAATTCTGATGAATCACATGATTTTAAACATAAATGAAAAGTTCTCCTTTATCTTTTCCTTAGAACTTGGTTTTTTATTAGCTAATAAAGGAGCATTAGAATCTTTTAGACAAACAGGATAAGCCACCTTGATGATATCTTAAACACTATTATGAAAGTATACTTAGCTGTAGATTTAGGTGCTGGCTCTGGTAGAGTGATGGCAGGGAAGTCTGACTTTAGCGACGGGCACTCAGACCGCGAGTATTTAGAGCTGGAGGAGCTAAACAGATTTGAAAATAATAATGCGGAGCTACCTAGTGGTTACTATTGGGACATTTTAGGACTTTATAATAATATCTTAGATGGGATCAGAAAAGGAGTAGATAAGTATGGTGATGCAGTACAATCGATTGGTATCGATACTTGGGGGTGTGACTTTGGTTTGTTAAGCAGGAATAAAACCCTTTTAGCGATCCCGCGGCAATACCGTGATCCGCGCTCAGAGGGGATGGATGAAGAGGCGGATAAGCTCGTCGGGCAAGACCGAATCTATTCTTTAACAGGGATTAGCCCTGCCTTTTATAACACTAGCGAGCACCTTCTCGCACAGGTGAAAGGGGACTCCACATCTCTAGCAAATGCAGTAAACCTGCTCTTCATTTCTGATATCCTAGGGTATTGGCTTACTGGTGAACTAGCGAATGAAAGAACGATTGCATCCACTTCTCAACTTTACAGTCCAGCTACTCGAGACTGGGCGTGGGAGGTGATTGACGGTCTCGGTATCCCCCGGAAGATTTTTGGGAAAATTAATGATACAGGAAGTATTTTAGGAACCACGCGCCCTGACCTAGACGGAAAGATTGGAAAATCGGGCATTAAAGTGGTGAATGCTCCACAGCATGACACTGCATCTGCAGTGGCAGGGATTCCAATCGGAGCTTCCTCTAAAGATAAAGAGGCGATGGACGTTTGGATTAGCTCAGGCACGTGGTCTATCATGGGCGTGGAATTACCAGATCCTATTTTAACAAAGGAAGCGCGGGATGCGGGCTTTGCGAATGAGACAGGTGTGGATGGCACTATTCGATTCCTTAAAAACATTTCTGGGCTTTGGATGATACAAGAATGCCGCCGTCATTGGGCTGTAGAAGGAGAAGATTATGGATTTGCTGCCCTTGCACAACTCGCGTCAGAGGCTGATGCCTTTACAGCATTCGTAGATTCTGATGATGCGGTATTTTCTTCACCTGGTGATATGCCAAAGAAAATCCAAGACTACTGTGAGAGAACTGGTCAGCCTATTCCTCAGAAGAAAGGAACGATTTTGCGAATCGCTTCAGAGAGCATCGCCTTAAAATATAGACTTGTTTTTGATCAACTAGCGGAACTTGTAAAAGGACAATTTGGCAAAGAGTTAGGAAAGGTTTACATGGGTGGCGGCGGGATTCAGAACGAAATGCTGACACAAAACGCAGCAAATGCAATTGGACGTGAAGTAGTGGCTGGTCCAATAGAAGCGACTTCCTGTGGAAATTTAATCACGCAAATGGTGGCACTTGGTGATCTTCCTGATACAAATGCAGGAAGAGAACTTATTTTACGCAGTAACAAAATCAAAAATTACTTACCTATAGAGGCAACTACATGGGAGACCCAAGTGGAGCGCTTCAAATCAATTATTAATAACTAGAGAAACATATGAATACAGATCCAGAACGTACAATAGAATTCGAATTCCTACGCGCAACTGAAGGGGCAGCCTTAAATGCCTCTCATTGGTTAGGGAAGGGAGAGAAAGAGCTTGGAGATGCAGCCGCTTGTGATGCAATTCGGGGAATGTTTGACCTGATGGACATGAAAGGGGAGATCACGATCGGAGAAGGGATTAAGGATGAAGCCCCTGGACTATTCAAAGGTGAGAAAGTAGGAAACTGGAAAGAAGGCGCACCTCGTTTCGACATCGCCTTAGACCCTGTAGATGGAACAACAAACCTATCTAAAGGAATGCCAAACTCGATCGCTTGTATCGCGGCGGCTATTCCTGATGAGAGCGGTGAAGCCGCTTTAGAGGATATCCCCGCATTTTACATGGACAAGCTGGCTTACCCAGAGGCTGTAAGACTGGCATGGATGGCTGCCCCTAGTCTTCCTATCTCTCTAGATGTGCCTTTTGAAGAGGTGATAAAGTGCTCCGCTAAAATTTTAAATAAGAGCGTAAGTAGTATGACCGTCATGGTCTTAGACCGCCCTAGAAATAAGAAATACATTGATGCAGTCAGAAAATGTGGTGCGAAGCTTAGAATGCTGGCTGATGGAGATATCGCAGGAGCGATGGCGCCTGCCATGCCAGGAAGTGGTGTGGATCTTTTTGCTGGAATAGGAGGAACACCAGAGGGAGTGCTTTCTGCGGCAGCATTGCGTTGTTTAGGTGGTGGATTGCAAGCACGTATCTGGCCTAGTGATGAGACAGAGAAGCAAGAACTCATTGATGCTGGTTGGGGAGACCGTTTAGATAAAGTCTATCTCTCTAGAGACTTAGCGAAAGGGAAGAGTATAATCTTCGTCGCGACTGGAATTAGTGATGCGCCATTCTTGAAAGGGATTGAATCTGAGGGTAACCTTGTGAAAACTCATTCTGTCCTGATGCGAGTGAGAAGTAAGACGGTACGTTTTATTGAGGCGATTCATAACATGGAAAATAAGACGATTCGCTTAAGATCAACTAATGAAGAAATGTCGCTTACAGATGCGGCAAAGGCGGCGAATGCTTAAGGTCTGCAGTTTAAGAAGAGAATGACAACATTCACATATGGCAAATAAAGAATACTTTAACTCAGAATACCCGTCCGTAGAACACCTTATTAAGAAAGCGAAATCACGCGTTCCAGGATTTGCTTTTGATTATCTAGCGGGAGGCTGTTTCTCAGAGGTAAACTTAGACCGTAACACTTCTGATATTCGTAAAGTTCAGCTCAAGCCTTGGTATTTAAAAGATTATAAAGGAGCATCGCATGAGACAGAGCTTTTTGGTGAGACGTATTCTTCACCCTTTGGTGTCGCTCCAGTAGGCTTGCAAGGTCTTATGTGGCCAAACTCTTGTGAGATACTAGCTCAAGCTGCTTAAGACCATAATATTCCATTCTGCCTCTCTACGGTAGGAACTGCATCAATCGAGAAGATTTCTGAAATCACGGAAGGGAAGTTTTGGTTTCAGCTTTATCACCCAGCGGAAGATGACCTTAGAGATAAGATCCTTGATAGGGCGTGGGCAGCAGGTTGTAAAACTTTAGTGATTTTAGCTGATACGCCAACTTTTGCTTATCGCCCTAAAGAGATCCGTAATGGGCTCTCTATTCCTCCTCGCATGACACTGAGAAATATTATGCAGATGATGTTCCGCTGGAACTGGTGCTTTAGTCAGCTGACTGCAGGTGGAATGCCTGAATTCCAGACCATGAAGCCTTATATACCTAAGGGGCTTAGTATGAAGCATCTGGGTCTTTTCATGAATAAGACGTTTTCAGGTCGCCTAACGGAAGCTAAAATTGCTCCTATCAGAGATCGCTGGAAAGGTAATATCGTCATTAAAGGGGTTGTTAATCCAGAGGATGCAGAGGTCGCAATTAAACACGGATTAGATGGTATGATTGTCTCAAACCATGGTGGGCGTCAGTTGGATCGTGGAGAATCGACAATAGAACCTCTTAAGCGTCTCGTGCCTGAGTTCAAAGGGAAGATTAAGATCATGATGGATAGTGGAATTCGCAACGGAGCTGACGTCACTGCTGCTCTTGCCTGTGGTGCAGACTTTACTTGGATGGGAAGAACTCCAATGTTTGGGGTAGCTGCTCTCGGTAGATATGGGGGACATCACACCTTTGAGATGCTTAAGAAACAAATCCAACAAAACATGGAACAGATAGGCTGCGAGAATGTAACCGATCTACCAAAGCATCTTGTAATACCATTTGATTAATTATATTGTAACATGTGCTGATTTGAGATAACGTTTAGTTCAGAGCGGAGGTAAGAGTTTTTGAATAAGGAGAAGACTTTCTGCGGCATTTCCCAATAAGGTTTGAGGTTATCGATGAGTTTGTC
>CALLLS010000068.1 GCA_938008215.1 uncultured Verrucomicrobiales bacterium
TTCCATCGAAAAATGAAACTCATTCAACGTCGGGCTTACGGATTTAAAAACTTCCAAAACTACCGTCTACGTGTCATCGCTCAATGCGGATAATTAATAACTAACTGAACACCTTTCCACAAACTTTGGTGTAGACCCAAAAAATGTGGTCGGGGAGACAGGATTCGAACCTGCGACATCTAGTTCCCAAAACTAGCGCTCTACCAAGCTGAGCTACTCCCCGCCATGGGGGAGTGTAGTTACCTGTCTTATTTTCTGTTTGCAAGATAAGATTCATAATTTTTTTCCTCGTGTTGACAAAAACTTCACGACGCTCATTCTTAAATCAATGGCTCAACAGGTTTCCATCTATGACACCACTCTGAGAGACGGCACTCAGGGCGAGGGATTTTCCCTATCTGGCTTTGATAAAATGAGGATCGCTCAACGGTTAGATGAGTTTGGTGTGAGCTACATAGAAGGCGGATGGCCTGGATCTAACCCTAAGGATATTGAGTTTTTTAATGAAGCGAAGGCGATACCGTGGAAAAACGCTAGAATTGTAGCGTTTGGCTCTACTCGTCGCGTAGGCGTAAAAGTAGGAGAAGACCCTCAAGTCGCGCTACTCTTAGAAGCGGAAACGCCGACCGTCACTATATATGGTAAGAGCTGGGCAATGCATGTAACGGAGGTGCTACGCACTACGGAAGAAGAGAACTGCGCGATGATCTATGATACAGTCAAGTTCCTAAAAGAGGCTGGGAAGGAGGTCTTTTATGACGCCGAGCATTTCTTTGATGGATATAAAAACTCTCCAGATTATGCTCTAAGAACTATTAAAGAGGCAGCGCAGGCGGGTGCTGACGGCATCATCCTTTGCGACACGAACGGCGGCATGCTACCAAAAGATATTTCTCAGGTTTGTTCCGACGTAAGAGTAGCTCTAGGCGCTACTCCATTCGGTATTCATAGCCATGATGACTGTGGGCTAGGTGTAGCGAACGCGATAGCAGCGGTAGAAGCTGGTGCAAGCCAAGTGCAAGGAACGATGAATGGCTATGGAGAGCGAACAGGGAATTGTAACCTCACCTCTGTGATGCCTATCCTACAGCTTAAAATGGGCATCTCAGTAATCTCTGAGTTAGAGAAGCTAAAGGAGCTTTCCTACTTCATCGATGATGTCTCAAATAACGTGCAATACTCACGGGCACCATTCGTAGGGAAAAGTGCCTTCGCGCACAAAGGTGGAACACACGTGAATGCCGTGAAGAAGCTTGCAGAAAGCTATGAACACATTCGTCCAGAATTAGTCGGGAACACCCAACAGATCCTTGTTAGTGAACTAGCAGGACAAGCTAATATCTTAATAGCCGCGGAGAAGATAGGACTGCCGCTAGAAAAAGGTAGCGAGGAGACTAAGAATGTCCTGCAAGAAGTGAAGAGAAAAGAAAACGAGGGCTACTCATATGAAGCCGCAAACGGTTCATTAGAACTTCTTATGCGTCAGACGCTAGGGAGCTACAAGAAACCTTGGAACACAAAAGAATACCACTGTAGTTACCGAGAATCTCATGAGATGGAGAAGCCTATTAGTGAGGCGACTGTAAAAATAACGGTAGAGGGTCAGCCTGAATACACGGTAGCAGAAGGCTCAGGCGTGGTAAATGCTCTAGATAAAGCTCTTAGAAAAGCACTCGTTAGCTTCTACCCAGATATAGCTAAAATTAAGCTTGTGGATTATAAAGTGCGTATCATTGAGAGTTCAGATGCCACAGCCTCTAAAACTCGGGTGCTTATTGTTCACACTGATGGTGAGTTAAACTGGGGAACGGTCGGGGTCTCCGACAGCATTATTGAAGCGAGTTGGATCGCACTCTGTGAGGGTATCGACCTTTATATCCAAAAGTCTGCAGCTCTTTAAAATTATTGAATTTAGAGCAATCCGCTTCTCTTATAGTCATGAACATTGACGCTAGTGGAACGTTTGATCATTTCTAGCGTGAATTTTAAGAGCCCCACCTCCCAAGTATCATCGACGCCTTCTAAAATTGCTAAAGCAGGATTTCCACTTTGATCTGCCTCCTCCTCTAACTTAGCAATAACACTTTCCAAAGACTCGTGAACGATCTCTTCCCTAGTCTCCTTCTTCTTAAACTCAAAACCATATCTGAGAAAGGCTAGGTTTTGATCCTTATCTTTAAGCCAGTCCATAAACTTTTTCGCCTCTCCTTCTGCTTCTTGGCTAAAACCCTCAAAGTCAAAATCAGAGTAAGACTGAGGCTTAATAATTTGTGGCTTCTGTGCCTCTATCACTCCAGCACGCACTCTTACTTGCCCAACTGAGTCCATAAGCTCAGATGCCATCAGAAAATCAAAACGTGTAAGACCAAAAGTATCAATGAAGCGAGCAGGTTCACGAATCACCTTTGAAAATTCAAAAGCATATTCGAAGTCGTCTTTATTCAAATGGTGATTCAAAATAATAGCGGAGATAAAAAAAGGAGGCTCTTAAAGAGACTCCCTACTAAGTTGTTATGATTATAACAGATTAAGAGTTTTTTTCCACGTAAGTTAAGATGTCCCCTACTGATTGAAGCTTTTCTGCCTCTTCATCAGGAACTTCAAGTCCGAACTCTTCTTCGATAGCCATAACAAGCTCAACTGCATCTAAAGAGTCTGCTCCGAGGTCTTCAACAAGCTTAGCTTCAGGCTTTACTTGGTCTGCGTTAACACCAAGCTGCTCAACAATAATATCTGTTACTTTTTCTAATGACATAAATTTTGCGTTTGCTCTAGTTAACTGTCTGAATTTATATTGGCAATCAATATTTGCTATTATCTTCACTCTTAAAGGGTGAAACCCTTATTTATCTACTATGTTCTCTTCATCATCGACGAGCTCTACTAACTCACCTTGAAAATTGGACAAAAGCTCTTGGAAAAGTCGTTCTGCAGGCTCGCCCTCATCTTTATTAAATTGTCCGTAGACCATTCCATCTACTCTCGTTTTCTTGGTTTGCTCGCCGTCTTTATAGTAGACGGTTGCAAGCCCTTTCGTTTCCCACTTTCGTTTGTCTATTTTAGTGATGGACGCAAATGGAATCCGCTTCTTTCCTGGCGCATAAAACGCTTCATTATCCACCGCAATAAAGCGTTTTTTCATTCTAAATGCAAAGAGCGCAGTAAGTAAGGAGAGCGTTGCAACGCCTATACCAAAGTAAAGCTGCTCATTAATATTCTCCTTAGTTTTCATGCTATCAGGAGCTTTCTCACTCCATTTCATCTGAGATGTGAATTCCTTCCAGAGGTAGGGTTCTTTCTTTGCTACCCCTGTTTCTATTTCCTCTTTAGCAAGTAAGTAATACTGGTCGTAGTCACTAAGTATTTCTGACCACTGCTCATTCTGTTTATCTGAAGGGATTACAGTTTTATCCTCATCAAATGCCAGATCAGCTTCTGAAAGGTAAAATTTCCAATCTTCAGCGCTTTTACCCTGAGCCTGATATTCAGAAAACAAATTCTGCGCCTTCTTAAAAGTATTGTAGATCAGTAATCGGTAATTCGCATCATACTCCCCTTTCTTAAATTCTTCTGGTATAGGCTCATCCCATTTGACCACTTCCTTAAGAACTCTTCTGTTCTCTTTAGAAAGGGGATTTTGAAACGTAGCTTTAAGATCGGAAAGAGCCTTTTGTTTTCTGGTGAGGAACTCGCTCCATAGCACAGGGTCTTGCGTATCTTTGGGATGTGCTTTATAAGCGACCGAATACGCTGAATAATCCACTAACTCCAGTGGCCAACGAGTCGCTTTCCTCTGCGGAGAAACAATTTTCTTATCCGCATGATGGACTAAGTCCTGCTCTCTAACAAAGTCTTCCCACTGCTTCTCAGTTCTCCCCATTTTAACATGGTTCAGAAAGTAGTCTCTCGCTTTTTCAAAGGTTTGATATTGGACTAAGCGGTAATTTTTCTTAGGATATCCTATTTTCCAATCGTAAAAGAAATAGCCAGAAAGCCCCGCAAAAAGAACAGCCATAGTAATAGCTCGCCACCAAAACCACTTCGTTACTAAACATTTTTCTTTATAGGAATCTTTCATTGGAAATATGTTTATATCTCCATAGCCCTTGGTACTTGTAAAGGAAGTTTTCCCAGCTTATTGTCTAGGAATTTTAATATTCGTATTAGCACGAATAGATGTTGGCTTGAGTGTAGGGTTTGCATTTTGAATATCTGCTACTGACACCTTATATTTTCTCGAAAGAGCCCAAAGTGTTTCGCCATTCTTGAACTTATGATTAATGAAATTGCTACTATTCTGCGGAGTCTCTGTATTTATAACTGTAGGTCTCACCTCTACTATACGATGAACATCAGGCTGCACCTGTTCCACTGTTACTCCAAGAGAATTCCCAATTGCTTCTAACTCAGGGGAAATCACATTTACTTGACGCGGAGGGGTCTTAATCGCTCTTCCAGTTTGGATCGCACGGTTATCATTAAGACGCTTGAGCTCATTCACATCACAGTTAATTCTCTCTGAAATAGACTGATAAGTATCACCTGGGTTCACCCACGTGTAAGATTCACTTTTGGAAATCTTCGGGCTCTGCTCCTCCTTAATAAGGTCATAGGCTCCTTTGTGGTCTACCCCAGCATGGCTAAGAGCGACCGCCCCGTCACCACGATCTTTAATTAGGTTCTTATTAAACTTACTATGAAGCATTATCGCAGCAACAGCGAAAATATGAAAGAGAAGTAGGACGAAGAGCCCTGTAATAATCTTAGAACTCAAATTCTTATCAATATCGTTAAAGCCCGCTGCTGGACTAGCTGCTACAGCTCTATGCTTCTTTAACCGTCCTTCTTTTTTAGTTATGGCACGCAACATTTTTTCACCTTTTGAGGCTGGCTTTTGACGGGATCTAATTTGTCGATTCTTCATTGTTCACGATTTTAGTTTAAAGCTAGGACAGCTTCTCTGTAGGCTTCACCTCTAGCAATATAGCTGATATACATATCAAAAGAGGATGTTCCTGGCGAAAATAGGACATAGTCACCTTTTATCGCTGATTTCTGAGCGATGGCAACGGCGTCTTCTAAGGTCTGACAATATTTTGTCTCTACTTCATTTGAAAACAGCGTCGCCAAGTTAGGACCTATTTCACCAATAGTTAAGCAAAGCTTAGTATTTATGGCAAGCTTTCCTTTTAAGGGGGTGTAATCAAGCCCTTTTTCCTTCCCTCCAATGATTAAAATCAGGGGCTGAGTGAAGGCCTCTAGCGCTGTCTCTAATGAGTGTAAGTTTGTAGATTTGGAGTCATTAATAAACTCAACCCCTCTCATTTCTCTAATGAATTCACATCGGTGCGCGGGTGGAGAATAGTTCGCGAGTAAAGCTTCTGCAGGTGCAGTAAAGTCTATCCCTAGGCATTGGATTGTCGCGATCGCAGCCATAGCATTTTCCATATTATGAAGACCTCTGAGCTTAGTAGAGGATAAATCCACGACGATGCCAGAAGGCGTCATTATTTGATCACCCTTTATAGTGAAATCTGCATCTGGCGATCGGGAGCTGAAGGTCATGTGATTATTTGGAAACTGAAACCCCTCCTCGTAACGTGTAACTTTCCAATCCTCAGGTCCTAAATTCTCAAAAATGCGTTTCTTCGCTGCTTTATACGATTCAAGATTAGGATACCTATCCAAATGGTCTGGCGCTAGGTTAAGCCAGAGAGAGACCGCTGAGCGAAATGTTGATATCGTTTCCAGCTGGAAGGAGCTCGCCTCCACCACGGCGTATTCAGAAGGGTCATTTAAAACCAGTTCACTTAATGGAATACCATGATTTCCGCATGGCATAGCTGAGTGACCAAGCTCATTAATAAGATGAGCTATTAATTCTGTGGTCGTGGTCTTTCCATTTGTTCCCGTAATACCGATGCATGTTCCTGCATAATAACGGAAACCTAGTTCTAGCTCCCCCATTACTTCTACAGTGTTCTTGGAAAACGCCTTTACCAGCGAACCGTATGTATCGATACCTGGGCTAATAACGAGGTAATCTGAAAACGTCTTTTCTCCTAGAGCCTCTGTTGCATCCGTCACCACTTCCACTCTCGGATCTACCCCCTCAGGCGAAACGTTTTCTCGTGAATCAAATAAGCGTACCGTCGCACCACGAGCCGCAGCCAAATTTGCCGCCGCAATACCGCTGCGCCCAGCGCCTAAAACAACCACTCTTTCATCCTCTAATGTAAACAGGCTTGAATTCTCTTTTGCGTAGCTCATTACAGTTTATTAACCTCAGACTTCATAGATTACACTGAATATTTTGAGCTTTTATATCTTCTGGGTTTATTGATGGTTATAAACTTCACCTCAAATACGTATCTTCTCTTACTCGCCAACAAAGGACGACCGAAGAATGAAAATGAGAGCCTAAGTCATGGTTAAAAGTTATTCAGCGATGTAGCCTACTCCTACCACTAAATACCTCTTATTTCTCGAGCGCTCACAACCATTTCAATGTTCTTACCTCTCCTTTGCTCTCTTTTTTTATCACTTGCTTGAGTAAGCAATTTCTTTTCACGAGCACGACTGTAGTTTGCTATCGTATCTATCTTATCATTTAGTTGTAAATAGACAATATCACTATCAGAGATAGACGCCTCAGGTGTTACCTTTTCTAAATTGTTGACTACCTTATCTTTACTAGCATTTTTCTGAAATTTCTCTTTCTTCTTCGAGCTGCCTTTCCCTTTTTGCGCTTCAGCAGTGGCTTCTTTCTTAGAGATAAAGACCTGCCCTCCTTCTAATAAAGACAAGTAACCCTGACTGAGAAGCCATTTAAAATCATGAAACCATTCTGACTTTTCTTGTTCTTCCACATTCTCAGGCAACACTGCTTTCCAAAGTTCATCTACTCCTATCCCGTCATTACTCTTAGCCCAGTTCATGATCGCTTTTGGGCGCTCAGCTAGAGTAGAAAGATCAGGAAGGGCATGCGGTCTACTGGGACCTGCCTTCAGTTTCTTATTCAATTTAAAGACTGCTACATTTCTTCCCGAAAGCTGTCGGCACATCAAAGAAGAAAGCTTACCTGGGTAGCGCCTTTCTTGAGTTATGGTGTCTTTTAAAAGAGATAAAAGCCCAGGAGAGAGCATCTTAGCTGAAATAGAAGAAGGCACCCACGAGATCTGAACTTGCTTATATGCTTGGTCAAAATAATTAACTGAGAAATGGCGCTCTAATTCTAAGCGCGACTTCAATAACTTCGTATCATCAATTTCTTCTTCGTCTGCAGTTTCAATGTTAACTTCGCTTTCTTTTTCAACACTTATGGAGTCAGCAGAATTTCCTTCACTGATAGCTTCTGATTGAGTTGGATCAGGGGTTAATGATAATGGAAGATAGTAAGTTTGATACTTTTCTTGCTCGATCCACTTAGCGACCTCTTCTTCGCCTTTTAAAATGTCTATTCCTCTTTGGTATACTTCAAAAGGCACGCTAGGAAACCTATCGTTGTGTAGCTCTCTCAGCTTAGTTTGGTAACTGTGATGGTTCGGAGGACCTAAGTATAGACCCGATTTAGAACACTTAGCGACGGACGGAAAATTACCAGCTGGAGCATCTATTTCTTTTTTAACTTCCTTATAAAACTTAGCTTTCACTTCTGATTTCCAAAAATCAGCGAGGGCTTCCTCCTTCGTCAAATACGTGGCAAAGGTAACGATATTGCGAAATATTTTCTGCCCTTTCGGAGCCTTTAGCCCGACATTAAAACGGTCTCGAGATTCCAGAACCATTCGCGCAAGATCAAAAACGGAATACGTTCTGGCGGTCTGTAAAATTTGCTTAGCGAGACGATCTAACCCGTCTTCAATCGGCATAATTTCTCCTGAAAAACCTTCTGGAATTGGCGTTGGCTCAAAGCGGGGTCTTCTTTCTTCTCTATATTGATCTCGATGTGGTGCTCCACCCTTACCTCTATCATCACGGTTATTTCTCTGTCGCTGATCTCTACTACCTTGCCTATTGTGTCCATTTTCAAGCCCGCCTTTTCTAGTATCCCTACCTGAACGGCCTGTTTCCTTATGCTTGGAATGAACCACTTTTTTCGGTTCATCACGCGCCCATGATGGACCAAAGTTTAAATTAGAGAGATCTAAGTCGTTGTTAGAGTTGTCTGGAGTTTTACCCATAAAAAAATTAGTGAAAAAGCCTGATTAAAGAATCGATTAATGTTTCCTTTATAGAGACATAAAAGTTTAAGATAAGGTCATATTAAGTTTTGGTCAGCGTTGCCAATCAGAATTATCGCTTTTATGAAATTGGAATAGCAGGAGTCATCCCATAGGATAGAGAATTTCTGAGCAGGCTATATCTATTTCCTCCATGACTTCTGAGGAAAGCTCCAATCCTGCCGCACTTAAGATAGGGTCTAACTGCTTAAGGCTAGTGACCCCAATGAGGGTCGACGCCACGAAAGAGTGCTGCTTACTCCATGCCGTGGCAAGAGTGACAGGATGTATTTCGTGCCCTTTAGCGATATGCATGAGTTTTTCTGTTAGCGCGAGACTCTTGGGGTTTACGAACCGCTTTGCCATTGCCTTCTGGCGCGGTAAACCGTTCTTGAGGTAATCATAGAACCGAGAGTTTTTGGGTGCTTCGCCATTATATTTACCTGAAAGAACACCTCCAGCAAGAGGGCTGTATGGAAGTAAGCTTACATTTTCTAAATCGCAAACCTGAGCTAATTCATCCTCGAAACGACGGTTATTCAGAGAAAAGTTATTCTGAATCGTATCGAACCTGCGCCACCCATTTTCATCTGCACTCCAAAGAGCTTTCATAAGACCATAAGCAGTCTCATTGCTACAACCTATGGAGCGCACTTTCCCTTCTTTTACGAGTAAGTCTAAGGTTTCTAAAGTGTCCTCCATTCGCATAACAGGATCTGGCCAATGAATCTGATAAAGATCTATGTAATCCGTTTTAAGTCGCTTAAGAGAACCTTCTATTGCCTTCCGTATAAAAAGACCGTCAATGGTGTTATTCCCCTCTCTGATAGGAGGATTAAACCATCCATGTGCTGGACCCGCCACCTTTGAAGCGATGAGCACTTGCTCTCTTGGCTTTCCACTCAGCCACTCCCCAATAATTTCTTCTGTAAGACCTGCTAGGTCTTTAGTTGGAGGAATAGGGTAAACCTCTGCAGTATCAAAAAAATTGATCCCCTTCTCTACAGAGTGATTCATGATTTTAAAACACTCATTTTTATCGGTAATCTGAGTTCCGAAGGTCATCGTTCCCAGACCTATCTCACTGACATGTAGACCACTTCTTCCTAACCGATTTCGTTTCATATAATTACTGAATCACAGGGTGTTCTAAAATTAAAGGGGCAAGTTTCCACTTTATAGGTATCAGAAACGATGCCACGATCCATAAAATAACAGCTAGAGGGAAGCCCACTTTAAAGAAGTCTGAAAATTTATATCCTCCTCCACCATAGACCAACGTATTCGTTTGGTAACCGATAGGAGTAGTAAAACTAGCTGACGAACCAAACATCACCGCGACGACGAATGCTCGCGGATCAATCCCTAATTGGATTCCTACAGAAATTGCTATTGGTGTTAAAAGTGCGGCTACTGCTTGATTACTAATAAGCTCTGTAAGCACCGCAGCAAGTAAGTAAAATGCCCCCACTATAATGACAGGATTCATTTCCTCCCCCGTGTTAAACAAACTTAACATCGTGTTTGCGCCCTCCGCTGCAAGATTCGTCTTCTCCAGACCTAGCCCTAAACCCAGCATCCCCATAATCATAAATATTACTTTCCACTCTACTGCTTCATATGCTTCTTTAGGCGTCAGACACCCACATAAAAGGCAGGCGAGCGCTGCTCCAAATGCCATTCCAAAAACAGGCAAAGCGGGAATCCACCCAAAGCCACCAGCCGCGCCCAAAAGGACAAAGCCACCCATCGCGGTCAGAGCATACTTTGCTTTTTTAGGGCGTGTCATTTCCATTTGAGGTTCACTCAGAGACACAAAGTTTTGAGATGAAAAGAGGCGTTGCATCCTGTGCGGGGCACCTTGCACAAGCAACGTATCACCAAATTGTAATTTCACTTCTCCTATCTTCTTGGTAATGTTTTTACCTTGGCGGTGAAGAGCGACTACTATGACTCCATACTGATTCCTAAACCGAGTATCTTTAAGGCTTTTACCAATAAAGGAGGAATTAGGTCCGATAATACCTTCCATTATCGTTGTAGCTTCAGTCCTTACCTCTTCTAGTCCCATCTCTGCTTCATTAGTAAACTTAATACCCTCAGTATTACCCACTTTTACCAGAGCTTGTAGATCGCCTTTAACAACGATCTCATCCCCCTCTTCTAAAGTCATTTCATTCATCGCTCCAATGCGCTTATTTCCCTCGCGAAAAACCTCCACTACCCTCGCTGTCCTCACCGAACCTAATGCCAGCTTCACGGTCTTACCTATAAGGTCTGAGCCTTCCTTAACAATAGCCCGTGTCATAAATTGGCGTTGGTCGTCAGAGTTGACTAAAGCTGCAAGAGTAAGGCGGTCTGGTAAAAGCCTTCTCCCAATCGTCATCAGATACACTGCTGTGATAAGGACAAATACAATTCCAAGAGGCGCTATCTCAAACAAATTAAAGGCGCGTAAACCTTTGGCTTCTGCAATTCCAGAAGCTATCAAATTTGTAGATGTCCCAACTATTGTGATCGTTCCTCCGACGATCGCCGCGTAAGAAAGAGGGATCAGGTAGCGAGTTGCTTTCCATTTCTTTCTTTTACAGATTCCTATTATAATTGGCATGAAAATTACCACTACAGGTGTATTATTAATGAAGGCAGAGAGCGTTGCCGCGAAGATGATTAAACTGAGAAGCATCACGCTTTCTTTTTTAGCCGCTTTTTGCTCAAACCAAACTCCCAGTCGCTCAATTACACCTGTCCTTTCTAAAGCGGCACTGACCACAAACATACAAGCAATAGTCAACGGAGCAGGATGGGAAAAAACTCTTAGCGCCTCAAATGGTATGTCTTCTGCACTCTTCGCCTGAATAGGCAAAATCCCTGCACAGATACACGCAAATAAAGCTGAAAGCGCAATTAACTCAGCGGGAAGCCACTCTTTTACTAACGAGAAGAATACGGCAACCACTAGGATTATCATAAACCATTGATCCCAAGTAAAAGACATACGAACCTGACTATAAAATCCGTGCGGTATAAACCACAAGGCTTATTATTTCACCCATTGCCTCCCTAATGCTAGTGGTTAAGGCTGAACTGTAACTGTAGTCCCTCTTTTAACCTTAGAGAAAATCGTTTTAATACCTTCCATTGGCATCCTAATACATCCTCCAGAGGCAGGGTAGCGCTTCACACTTTTACTATAATGAAGCCCAATCCCATCTCCAGTCAGACGCATCCAATAGGGTAATGAAGTGCCTACAAACTTAGTAGAAGAGCCCGTATATTTTCTTCGATCTCCTCCATATACTACCCTACTTCCATTGTAGAGCTTACCATAAATATTAGAGCGCTTTTGAACAATTTTCTCCATGATAGGAAATGTTCCTGTCGGCGTTCTTTTGCCAGACCTTCCCGTACAACATGGAATATCTAAAGCAACACTTTCATCTACCAACAGCATCGCCCTTTGATCTGATAAGTCTATAGTTACACTAGTATTAACGTTAGTAGCTAGAGCCAAAAGCTCTTCATTCTTAAAACTTTCTGAGAATTTGGGATAGCCCTCTTTTTGAGTAAACTCTGTGTAGAGCGCGTTTGCCTTATCTTCCGCCGTCTCCTCGGGTGGGTAAAACCTAGAGAGGCCTGGAATCTTAGACATATTTGGCATTTTAGAGCAGCTAAATGCGAGAAGACTAAAAGCTGTTATAAGCAAAAATAAGATTCGATTCATAAGTTTTCTGTATTGTGGGATGAAAATTGCTCAAGACAATTTCAGACAATATTATAGTTATTTCTATTTAATTGTAACGGGCGTTCCCACCTTAACTTTCTCAAATACCTGTGTCACTCCATCCATGGTATGACGGATACATCCGTGAGAAGCGCTTACCCTTGGGTTAGTAGGAACATATCCTTGGTGCATTCCTATTCCTCCGCTTGTTAAACGCATCCAATAAGGCATATCTGCTCCATCGAAACGACCACCTCTAGGGACGCTATCTTTTCTGCTATCTGCATCGGATTTAACCACATTTCCATTTGCATCCAAGATTTTCCCGTAAAGGTTAGATTCCTTATCCACTATTTTCTCAGTAATCGAAAAGCTTCCTCTAGGAGTTGGGTGCTGTGAAGTTCCAGGAGTAATCGGGTAGTCAAGAATTACAGTATTACTCTTATCATAGAGCTTTCCACGCAGAGTATTGAGATCTAAAGTTATTTTAGTTTCAGACGGAAGCGCCGCGGCATAAGCAACATCATTTCTGTAAACATCTAAACCTTTAAGATATTCTAATCGTGCTTGAAAGTGCTCATACGTTCCAGCGGGGTATGGATTTACATATTCTGCGGCAGGAGGACCTGAAGGATTACCTCCATTGAGAGGCGATGTTACCGTACAACTTGAAAAGAAAAGGGCTATACCTAATGCGTATAAAAGATTTAATAGGGGCTTCATATCAACCAGAGGGTAATCCCCCCAATTTCATTCTATTGCAAGAGTGAATTTAAAAAACATGTGTTCATAAGAAAGTTTTTATAACTTCATTCCAAATCTAGCTAAAATCCATACCATTACAAGGTATGCTAAAAAGGTAGCGAAGATAGAAATCGCCATACTCCACCAGAAATGCATTTTATTTAAGCAAAACGGGAATAATACAAAAAAGATCAGCGAGGGTAAGACATACCAAAAAACACCAATAGAGTGATCCTGAATACGTTTTATGTCATTCGTTTCTATAAATATCCAGGTTATTGCGATCAAAGAGACCAGTGGTAGCGAACCTACGAGCGCTCCTAAATGTGCACTTTTTTTAGAGACTTCACTGATTAAAACAATCATTCCCGCACTAACCAGAAGCTTAATCAAATACATTGCCATAGGAAAAATATACATAGCCAACATGAATACGCAATTCTATGAGAGTATTTCTTTACGACCAATAAGTTTCACTTACCTTAATTAATATGAAGTTTCCTAAAGGTTTTATGTTTGGTCTGGCTAACGCCGACCATCAAGTAGAGTCCTATGACCCACGATATGAAGATGTATGGGATCTTTGGGAGCGAACTCAAAACAAAACATTAAGAAAGCGCGCCTGTGCTTTCCAAGAAAAATACCCAGAGGATATAAGGAGAGCGGCAGAGCTAGGAACTAAAGTTTTCAGATTTTCGGTGTCCTGGGCAAAGGTTCAAACGGACAAAGACACTTGGAATGAAGAAGCCCTTAATCATTACAAGAAAGTAGCTGAGTGCATAAAAAAAAGCGGTATGAAAGTAATGGTCACACTCGTTCACTTTACGTGGCCCGTCTGGCTGGAAAGAGATCACGGCGGGCTACTGGCAAAGGACTTTCCAGAGCGCTTCGCCAAATACGCAGATAAGCTGTCGGAAAACTTTGGAGATATAGTAGACTATTGGATTTCTTTTAACGAGCCAACACAGCTCGTCCATGGATATATAAAAACTTGGTGGCAAGAGTATTACTACATGCCTCCTGGAATGCCACTAGGGACTAACCCCTCTGGGCAGGCAGAGGCGGTAGGCCAATTTATTTACAATCTATTCTCAGCCCACGCTAAAGCAAGGGTTGCGATTAAGAACCATCAACCCGCGGCTAAAGTAGGCGTAAATCCTTTAGTTACAGGTTTTCCACCTTGGATTCAATGGATTCTGGATAGGCAATTGTATTCTAAGACCTTAATGAAGGCGATGTATCGCTTCAGCTACACGCGTCCTCTCGTGGTGGAGAAAACGAGTGTCGATATCGTCATAGGTGGCATGACAGCTAAACGCGAGCACCGCTTACTTTACAGCCAGCCTTATTACGACGAGAATAATGAGTCAGACCCAGACTTTTATGAAGAGCAACATCACGTTGCTATGCCTGCCGGGCATGAGGGTCTTCTCGCTATTACTAATGCTACTATTGCGGAGCTCACTGGGCAGTTTCGCGTCGATGCAGGAGGAATATCTGAGCAGCCCCTTTCTTTGGCCGACTACTTTGCATCCCAAAACAAGAACGCGCCTAATAGCGCCCAAACCGGAGAGGGGCTAAAGCGCATTAAAAGAAGAGGAGTCATCACAGTGGGTATTAGAGAAAACGCTCCTGGAAAATGCTCTTCTTGTGCATCAGCTGGAATAGAGCTCTCCATCGCCCATGGCATTGCCAAGCAGATCTTTGGTGATCCTAATAAGGTAGAATTCGTGGAATTATCAGCAGAAGCACGGCTGAAGGCTTTATCGACAAAGGTTTCTATATTAAATAAGGTTTGGTACTTTTTTGGAGCCGCAGGACTCATCGCAAACGCAAACTGGTGGTATCTAGGGTCGCAGGGAAAACTACCCACGGAGCTATGTCCAAAAGAAGCGATAGGGGCGCATGACTTTATAGGCTTCGATTACTACTGGGGACTACCTACGAAGCGTTTACACCACTTTTCTCAACTCTTAGATGCGGCAGAGGGACGATTTCTCACCGCCCCAGTTTGGCCACAGGGGCTTCGCCATGCCTTAAATTATTTCCATAAGCGTTTCCCTAAGCAAGAAATTATGATTATTGAAAATGGTTCAGTCCCTCTAGCAGATGGGATTAGACGCCGAGATTACCTTACTCTTCATATGGAAGAGGTAGCAAAAGCGTGCAAAGATGGCATCCCTGTTTCAGCATACCTCCTCTGGTCACTCACTTCTAACCGAGAGTGGGGACACGCCTTTGATAATAACACAGACTTTGGGCTCTATCACGTGGACTTAGACGGAGACCCAGAATTAAAACGCATTCCTACTTCCGAAGTAGAATTTTACCGTGAAGTCATCTCCAACTCTTAAAAGCTAAAAAAATACTAAGTAGCTATAGGGAAAACAAATGTCCTAAGTGTATTCTCTGAGAGCAATCGCAGCCTCATGCGCTTTTTCTATGAATTGCTTTACCAGAGGTTTAGGTTTCCCTTGATAAATAACGCCTAGAGTAAGTCTAGGACAGCCAGTTAGAGGAATGATTTTTATACCCTCAGGAACCTTCTTTCCTGGCACTTGGAAGCCTAACCCTACCCCAAACCCCTGTGCAACGTATTCAAAAACAACTTCCAGTGAGCTGACTTTAACATCCGCCTTCCAACTCACCCCCTGCTTATTCATAAAACTATCAAATACTTTCCCGAGCACTTGTGACTCAAATAATTCGATAATAGGGTATTTAATTAGCCGTCCTTTTTCATATTCATCATTCACGAGAAGCGATTCAAAATCATTTTCTGGACTTTTAGCTTTAACAAACAAGGCAATAGAAAGGTCCAGAAGCTTTTCCATTTTTAGATTCCCCTCAGGCTCTCCCCCAAGAGCTGCAAGCGCGAGATCTACCTCTTCATCTTGGATCATCTTCTCTATCTCAGTTGGCTCTACCTCTTTCAGCTGAAGCTTAAGCAAAGGATTTTCCTGCTTCATTATTCCTAAGACGACAGGTAGATGGGTTTTCAATACTGAGGCGGAAGCAGCAAGGCGTAAAGTATTACGTTCTTCCCCTTTAATTTTAGACTCCATTTCAGACATTTTAGAAAAAAAGGGATAGATATAATCATACATTTTCTCTCCCGCTTTAGTTAAGATGAAGGGACGTCGATTAAAGAGCTTAACTCCTAGGCTTTTCTCAAGTTGAAGGATCTGTCCACTCACCGCTGGTTGTTGAATACCGTAGGGCATCTTTCTGACCGCATTCGTGATCCCCTCAAATTTGGCAACGAAGAAAAATAACTCTAGGTGGTGAACATTCATATTTTCAGATAGTATGGGCAAAACTATTCCACTTTTGAAGTGATGCAAGTGATTCAAAAATTACTTGTATCAATATACTTGTTATTCTGAGCTTTTCTTTCACACCACTTCTCGCCTAGAATGTAACTAAAACATGAAAATCACTGAAGGGAATGAGAAATTAATTAAGGTGCTTGACGGAGCTTCTGATAAACTCAGAAATCTTCTAGAAATGCAGGGGCGCCCTGAGGGAGCGCTTAGAATCGCGGTTGTGGGCGGTGGGTGCAGTGGTCTTCAGTATCAGATGGATCTGGTGGATGAGCCAAAAAATAGGGACATTAGAGTAAAGACTAATGATGTTTCTGTGGTTATCGACCCTAAGAGTGCCCTCTTCGTTTCAGGGAGTGAGCTAGACTACTCTGATGACCTCCAACAAGGAGGGTTTAAAGTCACAAACCCAAATGCCTCTGTTACATGTTCTTGTGGGGAAAGCTTTTCCGCATAATTTCATGAATACTTTTGATGTTCTATCACTTCCCGTTTCACTAACTTTTTCTGAAGAGGATATAAAAGATGCTTTTACTTGCTCACCACAGGGTGAGACTGAGTTATCCGCGAGGAACCTCCTTATTGAGCCCTCTAGTAGATTAGCAGAATGGATGAAAATTAAAGGCATACCTCAAAACAAGCACGCTACTCTCCCCAATGATTTGATCAACCTTTTCAGCAAAACAGCTAAAGTTATAGGGACGGTTAAAGAGCTTACGGAAAAACATAAAAGAGCTTCTTCCTTACTTACCCGCACTCTGCTCAATAAAGAGCTCTTTGAAAAGAGATCTGCACTTGAAGAAATCTCGCGTGAGATTCAATCGATGGAAAAAGGATGTTTAACAAAATTCTCAGAAATTGAGAAGGTGCCCAACGAAGAACTTGTAAATGAAACCTTACAGACGCTTAAATTTCTAAGAAAATGGAGCGCACAAGTCAACGAAGCGTTCGGCCTTTTATTTGTCTGAAATGAAATTCATTATTCTATTTTCACTTTTGCCTATCGTTGCCTCTTTTATCCTAAAGAAGGTCTTTTTCATTCATCCACTAAGTGTTTCAAGTAAAAAGACGCAGATATCCGTATTCAAAATTTGCTCAGAATTACTACCCTCTAGAGTGATCATTAATGAAGGAAAAAAGCTGAATTTAAAAAATGGAGTATTAACACTCCCAATTCATCTCTATAACTCTACAAACCAGCATGATCACTTAAACGTTTTACCTGAGCTGGGACTTATCCTCTTAGCCAAGGGAAAGAATACATGGATTAGCCAACAAAAATCGCTTCTCTTATTTCACATTATATTTCCCTCTTTCGCATTAATTATTTTATTATTTGGAGCTTTGGCTAGAAGTATTCCACCTCAATTATGCATCTCTGTTCTCTTTCTTGTCTTAGGGATTACATGTCTGAATGCGCTTTATCTGACTTGGGTCAGACATCAGGCAGTCCAATTGATTAGTAGTGCCATAAAAACTGTTCCCCTCTATCTAAAAGATGAAGAAACATCCAATTTCACAAAAGCACTAAAAGCACAAAAATTTAAGTACTCTTTACCTAGATGCTTATCGTGGGTCGCATAATGCCTATTTCTAGCCTTCCTTCTCTTTCAATTTACACAGAATGAATAAAATTGACATTGTTTCTATATTACTTCACCTGAAATGTTGATATATATGTGCCATGGCCGATAAAAAAAACCATTTGAACAATCAAACTAAGGAAAATAAGAACGCCAAGAGCCGAAATGCACAAAAGCAAGATTCCTTTAAAATTTTGGGGGATTCAGCTTTACCAGAAAAAAAGAATATTAAAGGTAGCCCTCTAAAACTAAATGATAAGTCAGCACTTGATTTTTTCGAAGGTGAACAAGACGAAACAAATGAAATAGACCTCGGATTAGAAAAAGCAGATTTAACGCAAGTAGAGAAAATTACTACTTTAAAAAGTAAACCTAAGAAAAGTGGTACCGAAGAAGACAATCTTGATATAAAAAGTGATATCGTTTCCGTTGCTTTAACGCTCTTAAAAGTAGCGGGAACATCTATCGCTGAGTTAAGTAATAATGCTAAAGGTCAAAAAGCAACACTTACTAATATAACTCCTCTAACAAGCGCTAAAGAAAAACTCTTTCTTGAGCAAGATGTATCCGTTATTACACACCAAGACGTTGCCAAATTTGAGGCTACAAAATTAAAAAGTGAACCGAATATTAAGGAACCCATTTTTTCTGAACAAGTCTCAGCTAAGGGAGACGCCTCCTTCCTTGATGATGCACATAAGCCTACAACTCAGTCTGCCCCCTTAAGTAACAGTTTGCAAAGAGGCGATTCCAAAAAAAAATCAGGGTTCTTCCATTATTTTGGAATGATTATATTCAGCCTAATTGCCCTAGGTGGAATTGGATATAGTGTAGTTTTTATTACTAAACTTCTTAACAATGATAATAAATCAGAATATACGAAAATTCAGGAAGACTTAAGTAAAAAGAAAGAAAACGAACCGAGGGCTGTTAAAGTTAAAGCCCCACTTCAAAAAGATGACCCACTCGTAGATGAAGCGAAGTCAGTAATAAAACAATTCTTAGACGCTGAAGTTAAAAGTTTTGCTCGCACTTTTATTATCCAGAATAAAGAAATCACTAAGACCTTCAATAAATACTGGATACCTTCTGAAAGTTACAAATCTGAGTTTTTGGCTTTTGATAAAGGATATACCCTTCCAAATGGAGCTAAATGGGTTTCTTTTCTATATGGAAAAGAGAATCAAGAAAGACAGCTCATTCTAATCAAAGCAGATGATGATCCTTTTAGAATAGACTGGCAAGCTTACAGCGAAGTAGAATCAATACCTCTAGCGACAATGAAAGAGGAAGTGAAAACTGCGCCTAAAAATATAAGAGCATGGATTACACCAGCGCACTACTATCCTACAGGATATTCTGACAGCTATTGGCAAAATTACGTAGCTAAAGACTTAGAAGGTAATACTTTAAATTGTTACGTTCCACTTAACACTAAGTCTTCAGAAAGAATCTTCGAGGCGATAGTAAGCGATCCAAAACCATATCCTAAAGCCCAAAAAGGCGATACAGGGATGTATGTAAAACTCATGGTCAGGAAGCCTCAAATCGGAGCTGAATTTGTAGAAATCATGGAAGTGCTCGATACTACCTGGCATAAAGAAATAGAAGACTGATTAAGCAACCATTTCATTTGTGATTATCATCACCTCTTAGTAAAAGACTCCTAGCGTTTATGAAAACTCAAGTCGCTATTGCGTTAGGCGCGAACCTAGGAGACAGGCTAAAGCAGATTCAGTCAGCTAGAGACGCTTTTAAAGAAATAATCGTGGCTGGAAGTGAACTCCTTCAATCTTCCATATTTAAAACATCACCAATCGATTGCGAGGAAGGCACTCCAGATTTCTTTAATGCGGCTATCGCCTTTATATATAGCGGTAGCCCAAGCGAGCTATTAATCTTGTGTAAAGAGATCGAGGAAATGCTAGGTAGAGACCTCTCCCTAGCACGTAAAAAGAGAAACTTATCGCGCCCCATAGATGCAGACATTCTCTACTTTGGGCAAAAAGTAATTCACACTGAGACCTTACATATTCCACATCCCAGATTATTAGAAAGGCGGTTCGTCTTAGAGCCTTTAGCTGAGATTCAACCGAATTTCCTCCTTCCAAACTCGTCTCAAACAATAGATGAACATCTCCAGAAACTAGTGTCTGAGGAGCCTGATTTATTACTCGTCACTAAAGAATGGTAACCACAAAAGAACCCGAACGTATGAAATTAAAGCAGGACAGATTAAAATCTCTCAGCAAGAGAAAGTTCCGTGCAGGTGATAAACCTATTTGCGCCATCACAGCTTATGATTACCCCACCGCGAGGGTTCTTGATGAAGTGGGAGTGGATATCATCCTAGTAGGAGACTCTCTCGGAATGGTGGTATTAGGTTTTCCTGATACAACCCATGTAACGTTGGAGCACATGTGCCACCATACAGAGGCCGTGGCTCGTGGAGCGAAAGACACGCTGATCTTAGGAGACCTTCCTATCAACACCTATGACACTCCTGAACAAGCCCTCGCAACGGCTAAAGTATTGGTAAATGCCGGTGCAGATGCCGTAAAATTAGAAGGCGGGATTATACAGGAGGAGAAAATACGCAAAATCATTGAGGCAGGAATCCCCGTAATCGGTCACTTAGGGATGCTTCCGCAAAGTGTGCTAGAAGAAGGCGGGTATAAGAAGAAAGGAAAGACACAAGAGCAAGCCAATCGCTTGATAGATAGTGCTAGATGCCTCGAGCAAGTTGGATGCACCGCCATCATTCTGGAAAGCGTCATCCCGAAAGTAGCGCAGGATATTACTAATGCGATCTCTATCCCTACCATCGGGATTGGATGCGGAAGAACCTCCTGCGACGGAGAAGTAGCCGTAATTACGGATGTCATAGGATCTTACCCGTGGTTTGTCCCACCATTTGCCACTCCTAGAGCAAGCGTCGCAGATGATATTAAAAGAGCCGTTACCGAGTATAAAGAAGCGATCGGGAAAGAAGTTTGATCTCCCCTCCCCCAGATTACTGAACACTGGTTAGATGAACTTCACCGAAAGTTTTTTAGAAAGCTTAAGTAGGTCTCCTTTCTTAAAATCAGGTATGGAGATGGGGTCTTTTAATTTTTCGCCGTTTAGCTCTATTCTCCCTACATTAATATAGTCTTTCTTAATTTTCCCTAGAGAGATTTCTCCCTGACCTAGTTTTTGAAAGAGGTTCTGAAGTTGATGAGATAAATTTGAGCCATCTTGGCAATCTACTAAAAGAGAATCAATGCTCACCTCTACCGCTCCTGAGGAGTGATCACCTTTTGCTTTTTCTTCAGATATTTTCTGTGCGGAATCTGCTTCTTCTACAGAATGAAAACGTCTCGTAAGGGTATGCGCTAGACGCTTTTTAGCAATCCTTGGGTCTTCTTCATCACTTCTTTCTTCTCCTAGAAGTAAGAGAAAATAACGATCCATAAGTTCATCAGAAACCCCCATTAATTTTTGATACATTTCAAAAGGTGCGTCTGAAACCCCGATGTAGTTATTGAGAGACTTAGACATCTTCTTAACCCCATCTAGCCCCTCAAGAATAGGCACTAGCATAACCACCTGTTGCTCCATTCCCTCTTGCTTCTGGAGGTCTCGCCCCACGAGGTTGTTAAACCGTTGGTCTGTGCCTCCTAGCTCCACATCAGCCTTCACCATCACGGAATCCCACCCCTGCATGATAGGGTATTGAAGCTCGTGAAGACGCACTTCTTGCCCGTTTTCTACGCGCGTTTTAAAGTCCTCACGCTGGAGCATTTGCTGCATCGTGACGCGGGTATTGAGTTTGAGAACCTCAGAGTAAGACATCTCATTAAACCACGTGCCATTATACACCACTTCTGTTTTCGCTTCATCTAAGACTTTGAAGGCCTGTTCCTTGTAGGTCTCCGCATTGGAGAGAACTTCTTCGCGGGTCAGCGGCGGACGCGTAGAAGACTTACCCGTCGGATCTCCAATCATCGCTGTGAAATCTCCAATGATTAAAACCGCTTGGTGTCCGAGGTCTTGAAACTGCCTTAGCTTTTGCATCGCCACCGTATGCCCAAGGTGAATGTCAGGAGCCGTAGGATCTACGCCTAGCTTCACACGTAGGGGACGCCCTAACTTCAGCTTTTCTTCCAAATCCTTACTTGAGATACAAGTGTCCGTCCCAGCAATCAATAAATCTAAGGTTTCTTGAAGATCCATGCTGCTCTTCTAACGATCAATATTCATCGAACAAGCCTCTTTCTTTCAAAATTACATCCGCATCTCAGCCTTTCTTAGGGGAGCGCACGCTCGCGGCGAGCAAACAAAAGCTTCCTGCTTTTGTTCATCCCTCGCAACGAAGTTGCCATTCTTAATAAACAGGCGGTGAGCCGCCATCTCTCCCCTTATTAAAAAATGGCTCGTTTCACATACTTTGCGGATAAGAAGACAGAATTAAAACGACTTGCACTTAAGAGCCTTGATGCGAGTTTACTTTATGATTTGCAAATTATTTTCATTTCTCACTGCAGGAGCGCTTTCTTGTTCCTCCGCTGGAGCTAAGGAATTAAGATTAGGCGCACCTTTGCCAGACGTCTCTTGTAATGACCAGAAAGGGAATGAGATTAGTCTTTCCTCTTATAAAGAAGAGGCTTGGACTTTAGTTTATTTTTACCCGAAGGCAGACACGCCAGGCTGCACTAAGCAAGCCTGTTCCCTCAGAGATAGCTATACCGCGTTAACGGAGAAAGGAGTGAAGGTTATTGGAGTTTCCACTGATTCAGTAGCTTCACAAAAAGCCTTCGCTGAAAAGTATGGGCTCCCTTTCACCTTGCTAGCAGATGAGAAATCTAAGGTCATTAAAGCCTTTGGAGTCCCTAAGTTTCCTGGCGTGGGCTTAGCCAAACGCCAAGCGTATCTGTTCCAGCAAGGCAAA
>CALLLS010000069.1 GCA_938008215.1 uncultured Verrucomicrobiales bacterium
CGCTAAGGGAGACTCGGTAGAAATGTTTGTACTCGGTGCTGGAGGCTAAATGAGGTAATCAAGTAAGGTAGGTATCTTTGGCCTTTATAGGTTAAACCCAACCCACTGAAAGAGGAAGATTCACCTAAGTCGTTTCAATAGCGTAGAAATTGTCTCAATAATATTAATTGACACAGTGACATTTAATAGGTAATTGTATCTGCATACCTTATTGAAATGATAAAAATTAACCAGCAGATAATAGAGGGCTTCACTTTTCCAGGAGGGGAAGTGCAGGTAAATCTAAACAATATTACTCTTAATGAAGCTACACAAGTAGATGCATTCTTGGATACTTCTCATGCAATAATGAAGCTTCTTATGGCGGTAGATGCGATCAGAAGGGTGAAGGCGGATACTAAAATTCATCTTCACATTCCGTATTTCCCTTATGCCAGACAAGACCGCGTTTGTAATACTGGGGAAGCGCTCGCTATTAGGGTGATGACAGATTTGATCAATGGACTTCAGGTAGAAAAAGTGACGCTCTATGATCCGCATTCTGATGTTACGGGTGCTTTGCTGAATAATGTCGAGATTAAGACGCAAGATAGTTTAGTTACTGATGATCTAAAAGCCTTCATTGTGGAGAAGAACATCGACATCATTTCTCCTGATGCAGGAGCAGAGAAGAAAGCACTAAAGCTGGTTCAAGGTTTTCCACCAGAAGCTCATATAAATCTGATTTGTGGCTCTAAGCAAAGGGATACCCAGACCGGGAAGATTCTCGCTACTTCGATTAACGGAGAAGTGAAAGGAAAGAATGTCATGATCGTTGATGATATTTGTGATGGCGGGAGAACGTTCATTGAGCTCTCTAAGGTCTTAAAAGCAGAAGGGGCGAAAAAGGTCTATCTCTATGTTACCCACGGGATTTTCTCAAAGGGCACAGAGGTCTTAGAAGGGCACTTTGACAAAGTCTTTTGCTACTTCGCCTTTCCCAGCGTCAAAGCTCACAAACCGCAATTTTTAGAAACCTTAAACCCCAACTAATAATATGAATATAAACCCACTAACTGCCATTGATTTTTATAAAGCTGATCACCGCCGACAATACCCAGAGGGGACAACGGAGGTCTACGCGAATTTCACGCCCCGTTCTAGTCGTTTAGCCAATGTAATTGATGGGCGTTTCGATAACAGAGTGGTTTTCTTTGGGCTTCAATACTTTATAAAAGGCTTCCTCATAGAGGGTTGGAATAAAGGATTCTTTCAGCAACCTAATGAAGACATTCTTAATAAATACAAACGTCGGATGGACACCGCGCTTGGAGCTGGGGCGATCAATATTGATCACATCGCAGATCTCCATGATCTGGGGTATCTGCCTATTAAAATTAAAGCTCTTCAAGAAGGGGAACGCTGCCCTATCGGAGTGCCTTGCCTGACCGTGGTGAATACGAAGCCTGAATTCTTCTGGTTAACAAATTACCTAGAGAGCGTGATTTCAGCTTACCTCTGGAAGCCCATCACGTCTGCGACGACGGCTTTCGAATATCGCAAAATCCTAGAAGAGTATGCTGAGGTCACTGATACGGATAAAGAGTTTATTCAATTTCAGGCGCATGACTTCTCTTTTAGAGGAATGTGTGGGATTGAAGATTCTGCCTTAAGTGGGGTAGGTCATCTCTGCTCTTTTGTAGGAACTGATACCGTGGCTGCTATTGATTTGGCGGAGGATTACTATGGGGCAGATGCCACTGAAGAACTGGTGGGGTGCTCTGTGCCTGCTACCGAGCACTCAGTGATGTGTATGGGCATGAAAGATGGAGAGCTAGAGACGTTTCGTCGCCTGATCTGTGACCTCTATCCTAGTGGGATTGTTTCTATCGTCGCTGACACTTGGGATTTCTGGAAGGCGGTGACAGAATACACCGTCACTCTGAAAGAAGAGATTCTGAGCAGAGATGGGAAAGTAGTGATTCGTCCTGATAGTGGGGATCCTGTGAAAATTATTGCAGGGGATCCGGATGCCGCGGAGGGAAGTCCTGAATATAAAGGAGCTATTGAATGCTTATGGGACATCTTTGGTGGTAAAATAACAGAAACAGGGCACAAGCTTTTAAACGAACATATTGGTCTAATCTATGGGGATTCTATAACTCTGGAAAGAGCTCATCAAATTTTGGAGAACCTTAGTAAAAAAGGGTTCGCATCAGGGAATGTGGTCTTCGGTGTGGGTTCATATACATACCAGTATGTCACCCGTGACAGCTTCGGCTTTGCCATGAAAGCGACAAGTGGAGTGGTGAATGGAGAGCGTCGTGACATCTTTAAGGATCCTAAAACAGACGCAGGCACTAAAAAATCTGCCAAAGGGCTACTTCGGGTTGAGAAAGAAAAGGGCACTTATGTTCTCTATGATAATCAATCTGAAGAGGAGGAAAAAGGTGGCGCGTTAGAAATTGTCTTCCAAGATGGGGAGTTAAAACGGGAATGCACGCTCGTGGACATTCGGGAAAAGTTAACTGCCGCTCTTTAGAAACCCGTAACCCAGAAGGATCATGAGTAATCACCTAAATATGACAGAAAAAGAATTTCTATATTCTTATGATTCTTCTGTCTACGAGCACCCAAGTGTCGCCGTAGATAGTTCTATTTTTACAATTAAGGATGGTTCTTTATCTGTTTTATTAGTTAAGAGAGCTGAGCACCCGTTCATCGAAAAATGGTCTCTCATTGGAGGGTATGTAAAAATGGATCT
The DNA here is from genome assembly GCA_938008215.1 of uncultured Verrucomicrobiales bacterium. Classification (GTDB taxonomy): domain Bacteria; phylum Verrucomicrobiota; class Verrucomicrobiia; order Verrucomicrobiales; family Akkermansiaceae; genus WTJZ01. Next base: position 2,744 of record CALLLS010000069.1, read on the forward strand.
CGATGAAGATCTAACGAGCACTGCGATGAGAAAATTGCTCGAAAAGACCTCTCTAAAATGTCCTTACCTAGAGCAAGTCTTAACGGTGGGAAATGCAATACGTGACCCGCGTGGATGGACACTCGTCACGACCTACTTCGCGCTTCTTCCTTGGCAAAAAATGAACCTTCAGGTGGGAAATGGAGCATTAGAGGTTCAATGGTTTTCGGTAAAAAAGGCACTTGAGATGGACTTGGCTTTTGATCATAAAATGCTCCTAGAAAAATCTCTAGAGCGTCTGAGAGCAAAGTCTCTTTATACAACTTTACCTATTAATCTGATGCAAGGAAACTTCACGCTCGTGGAGCTGCAAGCTGTGTATGAAGCGATTCTAGATCAGCCCATTCAAGCGAAGTCTTTCAGGCGGAGAATGCTAGGTTCAGAAATCATAGAAGAAACAGGAAAGTTCCGTGAAACCTCTCGGCGCCCAGCCATGACTTATCGAATTAGGCAAGGGGAGGAAGCGCACTATTTTATCCGTAATTTAGAGAGTATTCAGCTTTGATAAAAAGCACCTATTAGCAGCATCTACACATAAGATTTTG
>CALLLS010000070.1 GCA_938008215.1 uncultured Verrucomicrobiales bacterium
CACGACGGTGATGAAAATGAATAAGACGAAGAATTTCTTAACAGGTATTTATCCCTATTCTGTAATGACGTCAGCGTTTTCTACTGTTAACACAGGAAAGCTGCTCAAGGCTTCAACAACTATACAGGAGTGGTGTGGGCATGTTTTTATGCAGGTAAATGCCACGAATGATAAGGACTATAAATTTAAAGGTTTTTCCTATTTTGAATCTGAGGGAGATCAGGAAGGTATATTAAAAAACACAAGTTTAGAGGAAAGTATATTACTCCACATAAAGCTGAACACACTAAAGGCTGGGGAAATAAAAATGACGCCCTTACTAGAGCATTCACGCCTGTTACACTTTCAATACAAGCCAACTACGGCAAAAATTTCTATCGATGAAACCAATGATTATAGAGAAGTAACCGTTTCTTATGATCACCCATATAAATTGAAAACTGTCATAAAAGTTTCTAAGGGTTTTCCATATAAGATCTACGGGTGGAAGGAGTCGTTCGTTAAGAACGGGAGAGAAAACACGACTACAGCTACGCTAAAAACGAGCCAGCAATTACCATACTGGCAAATGAACGCCCCTTCATTTGAGTCTGCGCGGAAGGAAATTGGGTTGTAAGTTTTTTGATTTAATTGGATATACTGACTAGCTTAATAGCTATCATAAATTATGAAGTCAGTTTTAATTCTATGTACAGGAAACTCATGTCGTTCGCATATGGCAGAGGGGATTTTACGCCATATTGCATCAGACTTGTTTGAGGTTCACTCCGCTGGATCATCGCCTTCTGGATATGTGCACCCTATGGGCGTTAAAGCTCTTCTTGAAATTGGCGTAGATATTTCTACGCACTCCTCTAAGCATATGAATGAATTTCTTGATATAGAGATTCATACGGTCATTACAGTTTGCGGAAATGCGGAACAGGCATGTCCATCCTATCCAGGGCAAGTGAACCGTTACCACTGGGGCTTTGATGATCCTGCCCTAGCAGATGGAAAAGAGAGTGAAGTTTACGCTGTTTTTAAAAGGGTAAGAGACGAAATTCACAAAACCTTGGTTGCTTACGTCAATGGATATCGTGAAGGCATGGGGTGATTAATTTACTTCCCAAAAAATTTCTTCGCTTTTTCAAGGAACGATCCTGAGAGGGGTGCATTTTCATCTCCTATGGACTCAGCGAACTCTGTTAGTTTTGATTTCTGTTCAGCGTTTAGTTTAGTAGGAACCTCTACGCGTGTTTCTACTAATAAATCTCCTTTTTTCCCAGATTGTAAGCTTGGTACCCCTCTATCTCTTAGCCTAAAGATTGTTCCGCCCTGAGTGCCTGCAGGTATTTTAATAGACGCTTTTCCATCTAATGTAGGAACATCTATTTCACCACCTAGAGTACAGACAGAGAAGGGTGTGGGAACCTCGCACTGAAGGTCATTTCCTTCTCTTTCAAAGACATTATGCGGTAGTATAGTGAGAAAGACATAGAGGTCACCATTTGGACCACCCATAGGACCAGAGTCTCCGTTCCCAGTTGAGCGTAGCCTAGTTCCGTCATTAACACCCGCAGGAATGCGAACTTTGATGCGGTCTAACTTTTGCTCTCGTCCAGAGCCAGAGCACTTATCACATGGATCTGCTATAGTTGTTCCTGCTCCCTCACATGAAGGACATGTCGTTTGCTGGATGAATATCCCAGCTTGTTTGGTAACAGCACCCTGTCCACCGCAGGTGCTGCAAGTTTTTCTGCCACCACCGCTTTTTGATCCTGATCCTGAACATTTATTGCAGTTGGCGAATTTCTCAATTTCTAACTCTTTTTCTGTTCCTTTTGCAGCTTCTTCAAGAGTAATATCTAGGTCATATCTTAGATCACTCCCTCTCTGAACGCGAGGACGACCTCCTCGGCGACCACCGCCACCAAACAGATCATCAAATCCACCGCCACCGCCGCCAAATGCACCACCAAAAACTTGGGAGAAAATATCCATAGGATCCACTCCTCCCATGCCACCGCCACCGCCCATACCGCCCTCGAAGGCTGCGTGTCCGTATCGGTCATATGCCGCCCGCTTATCCTCATCACTGAGGATTTCATAGGCACTTCCGATTTCTTTAAACTTTTCTTCTGCAGAATCGTCGTCTGGATTTTTATCGGGATGGTACTTAACAGCTAATTTACGATAAGCTTTCTTAATTTCAGAAGCAGTCGCAGATTTACTTACGCCTAGTAGTTCATAGAAGTCTTTTTTCATTTGGCGTTTTCAGTTTGGCTTTCTTCAGAAAAATCGGTGTTATTGGGGCTTTGAGCCACAACTACGTTTGCGGCGCGGAGCAATTTGTCGTGTAAGGTATACCCAGGTCTAGCTGTTCTGATGATCGTTCCTTCCTTATATTCTTCGGTCTCTTCTTGAGAGATTGCTTCATGGAGGTGATGATCAAAGTTTTGGCCAGTAGGATCCATTACTTTGACCCCATTATTACTTAAAAATTCATCTAACTGGTCTTTCACCATCTTCATTCCTAAATATATCATTGAGGATTCATCATCTGCTGCTGCTTCAAGCCCCATTTTAAAGTTATCAAGAACAGGTAGAAGCTCTTCTAGGAATCCTCTATTACCATATTTTCTAGCTTCTTGTAGATCTCGAGCAACGCGCTTACGGTAATTATCTAATTCTGCAGCGGTTCTAATGGCTTGATCTTTCCACTTTAAAACATCTACTTCTAATTGTTCTTCTGTGGAAAGTTCTATCTCAGGCTCAACCTCTTCTAGGTCTTTAGCACTAGTTTCAGGGGACTCATTTTGTAACTCTTCTGAAACTTCCAGTTCAGTCTCATTGATTACGCTCTCTTCACTTGATGATTCTTCTATCATACGAATAATAAATTTATACTCTATGGGAATTTGCCACCTTCTGCCTTATTTCAAGGGAAAAGTGTGAAGGAGTTATAATTTTTTTAAGACAACAAGCGTAATGTCATCGGATTGTGGTGCAGAACCGACAAAATGAGAAATGTCACCAAGTATCTGTTTCGCAATTTTTTCTGCAGAGAGATCCTTCCCCCTTAGAAGAGAGTCTGTTAATTTCGCAGGACTGAATTCTAATCCCTCTTGATTATTAGCCTCGATGATTCCGTCAGTATAAAGTAGTAATATATCACCAGGTTTCATCTGTATTTCATGGTCTTTAAGTATACGGGAGAATACCTCGCCCTTATCTATACCTACGGCTAGACCAGGAGATTTTATTTTATGGAGTTCCTTCGTGTCTGCCTGATAGTAATAAGCGGGGTTATGTCCTGCTCTGGCCAGGGATACGGTTGATTTTTTATGATCTAAGTGGCAATAAATGGCACTAATAAACATATCCTCCTTAATATCAGGGTATATCAGGCGGTTCAGTTTTGAGAGGCTAGTGGATGGAGAAGGGGAATTTTCAGCAAGTGCCTTTAAAGCACTTCTAAAAGTGGCCATTATTATTCCAGCGGGGACGCCTTTTCCTGAGACATCGGCAATGATAATACCTGTCTTATTCTTAGACACATTTGTGTAGCCAAAGTAGTCGCCACTAATTACCTGTGCGGCTAAGTTGTAACCGTAGACTTCAAAACCTGGAATCGTGGGAGCTTTCCTAGGAATAAGAACTCTTTGAACCTCTTGAGCTGTTTTTAGCTCATTCTCCATTCTTCTTTTTTCCGCCGCTTGGTGATGCGCGTCGAAATTACCTATCGCAAAAGCGGATTGTTCAGCAATAGAAGCGAAGGTGTAGAGGTCATCTAGAGTATAAGCCCCTTTCATGGAATCCTTTGTTACTGCTAAAACGCCGATTGGTTTTCCTGCATGAATGAGAGGTGCTATCATTGCTGCTCCGTTAGATGAATATTGTATTAGCTCATCTTGAAACGCAGGGTGTCCTTTAAGGCTATCTACTAAAAATGGCGTATTAGTATCTAAACAATGACCTAGAACGCCTTCATGTTTTGGTCTGGATAAATGCTTTATAAGTCGATTGCGCTTATCTTGGCTTTCAGAAGGTGAATCTGGCACTAATTGTGCACAGTCTTTTGATATGTATGTGGGACGAAGGTTGAGCTCATTTTTACCAATGAGATAAAGAGCTCCTCCTTTAGATTTTGTTACAGAGCATACACCTTCCACAATGATTTTCTGTAGCTTTTTGGGTGTGTTTTCCTTATCAATAGAAAGCCCTAGATCATGTAAAAAGGTTAGAATCCTTTTTTCGCCTTGTGCCAAATCACTTCTAAGCTGTTCTGAGGAACTGAGGTCTTTTCTCGTTTTTCTTACGAGAATGATAGCGGAAATGAAGCCTATTATAGCTATGCCTGTAAAAAGGTATATAATTAGGTCTATGTATTCAAAATTTCCCACTTGGGAAAGTCATACTACTGATCTTCTTGTGATTCAAAGGATTTTATTACACTTGAAAACTCTTCTTCGTTTTCTTTACTTAATGAACCTAAAGTTTTGTGGCTATCTAAAATGAGACTTTGGTTTGGACCTGATTTTCCTTCAGGATTCCATTCAGAGAGTTTCGAATCTATCTCAGTGTGGTAGGGTTCCCAGTCAGGTTTGGAAGAATTAATGTCAACTAAGGAGTCAATTCCTAACTCTTCTAAAGATTCTTGATTGGAATTACTAACTCCACAGAGCTGTAAATAAGAATTTGTCATTCCCTGTAGTTTAATTGCTAAACCTGCAATCACGCCCATAAAGGTTGAATCCATTCCTGTGCAATTTTCCATATCAAAGATGATTTTAGTAGCCTTATTCTGAGAGTTTTTTGCGAATATGCTCTCGGTGAAAAGCTTTACTTTTGGTGCTGTAAAAACATCTCCTCTTCCGTTTATACTAACCCAGGAGTAACCTTTTATCTCTCCTACTTTAATGGATGCTGTATTTCCCATTTTACTTATAACAATATAGACACCGTAATTAATCCTTTAGTCACTCTGCTATCGATTTTTATTTTGTATTTCAACCTTAATTACTAATTAAAATTATCAGTGTCTTAAGTATTACTCCCAAAGAAACGACTGTTCACTAGCTTTTAAGTTGCCATCCTGGAGTAGGCTAGCTTTCCAAGATAAGACTCTACCTTTTTTCAGATACTCATCGCCTATAATAGAAATTTTCACCTTATTCGTATCGAGCGAAGAGAGGGAGATGCTTTTTTCTTGAATCTTTCTTCCAGTAGCTGCTTGTCTATATTGAAAAAGAATTTCTGCGGGTTCTGTATTTTTGTCTAAGACTTTATCTTTCCATTTGATCACATAGTATTGCCCGAATTTACTTTTTCTTTCTTTTGCAGAGAGGTTTTGGTCGATTCTATATTGTGCCTCACCTCTGATCATAGGTGCTTGCCTGTTGGCTAAAGTCCGTTCTCCTCTGAGATGGAATTGGAATACTTCAAACGAGGGGCTAGAACAGCCAACTAAAAAAAGGAGAAGGAAGAGGCTTGTTTTCATCTCAATAAATTGAGATCATTAAAAAGAAAAAGCGACTTTAAATTGGGGATTTCTTGGACTTATTAAATGCTTCCTTTTATTGTCATTAACAAACTCGGACTATGAACACGGCAATTAAAGAAAGGCTAGATGCTTATGTGTCCTCTAAAGGGCTTAGGCAAACGAGCCAGAGAAATAGCGTTGTAGAAGAGATCTTTACCGTCGATGAGCACTTTACCGTCGATGAGCTACTTGACCGTTTAAAGAATAAAGGGGTTAAATCATCTCGTGCTACTGTTTACCGTGCTATTCGTTTATTAGTAGAGGCTGGGTTGTTAGTGGAAATTGATCTAGGAGATGGAAACACAACGTATGACCCAAACTTCATTGATAGCCCTACGCATAATCATTTGGTTTGTATAGATTGTGGTCAAGTAACGGAATTTGCAGATTCACACCTTGAGATGCTTAATGATTGTTTATCGCGACGAATGGGGTTTCGCCCTGTGAAGAAGTCCTTAAGAATTGAAGCGTGTTGCGATAAATTAAGGAATTTGGGTTCTTGCCCGAACCTTATAAAAGCTCGTATAAACGGCAAGCGGATGCCAAACGGCAAACGATGAAGACCTTACTTGTTATCGGAGCTGGTTACATAGGTGCAGAGCTAGTTCGGCAAGCGCGCCTTTCTGGGTGGAAAGTCTATCCCGTGACGAAGTCCGGTGAGAATGGAAGTATAAAGGCAGATGTGACGTCGCAGGATTGCTTAAAGTGCTTAAAAGAAAATGCCTCAAAGATAGATGTCATTATTCACTGTGCGAGCTCTGGCAGAGGTGGGGTTGAGGCTTATCAAGCTGTGTTTTATAATGGAGTGAAAAATCTAAGTGAAGTATTTGAAGATGTTCCTCTCATTTTTGTGTCAAGCACCTCTGTTTATACACAAACTGCAGGAGAGGTAGTGACAGAAGAGAGCGAGACTAACCCCATTAGAGAAACAGGTGAAATACTCTTATCGGCTGAAAATATAGTTATGAAAAAGTGCGGAGTAGTAGCGAGGCTTGCAGGGATCTACGGACCAAAGAGAAGTGTTTTACTCAAGAAACTACTGAATCAGACAGCTATGATTGAAGAGGATGGTAAAAGGCTAATAAATCAAATCCACCGTGATGATGCTGCCTCAGCTTTATTTTTCCTAGCAAATAAACTGATAGACAAAGAAATCAGCGGTGAGCGCTACAATGTTTCGGATTCACATCCGCGCAGTCAGCTAGAAACATATGAAGGGCTTTGTGGGATCTTAAACCTGCCACTCCCACCAAGGGGTGAACGTGATTTAAATCGGAAAAGAGGATGGACGCATAAAGCGGTCTCAAATGAAAAGCTTATCTCTCTTGGGTGGAAGCCTCAGTATCCGGATTTTTTAGAGTCTGCTGAGAGTATTTCTAATACCTTATTTCTTTGAGCCTGGTCTTTGATCGCCTCTAGGAATTCTTGATTCTCTATCTTCACGGGAAATAGCACCGTCTTGATTCTCGTCTAAGCGTTTGAATCGCTCCATTTGCTCGTTTTTAGAGAGGTTTTGCGCTCGCTCTCCTTGAATGAATTCTTCAAAGCTCAACTGCTTATCTCCATCAAGATCTAACTTCTCAAAGTGTTCTCTGAAATGAGGCTTTAGCTCTCTAGGCTTTCTATCATGCCTAGAACCATCCTCTGGTGACAAATAACCATCATTATTTATATCCATTAGAGAAAATATAGACTCAGCCTTCCCTTTATCAGAGCTTTTAAGGTGTGGGGGTGGATTCATGAGAAATTCCTCTCTAGAGATTTTCCCGTCTTTATCTGAATCCGCTTTATGGAGGTGTTCACGAAAAGGTCTGCGATGGGTATGATGTTTTGGATGGCGGGGGAGTTCCTCAGAAGAAAGGGTGCCGTCACTGTTTTTATCTAGATAACGGAACATTTTGGATATTTTATCTTCTGGTAATCCGTCTAGTTTAGGAGCTTTTGCGAATTCAACCATGGAAACTATTCCGTCTTTATTTTGATCAATTCTATTTAAAAGGGGCTTATTATCCTTATGGGAACTAGGGTGATGTTGGCTCTCTGGCTCTCCTAAAAGAACGATAGGAAAAGCGTAGAGTAGCACGAAAAAGAGCTTGCGTATGGATCTTAGATTTATCATATCAAGATATAATGATATATAGATGCGTTTTATATTTATGTTGCAGATTCATATGTATAAACCCACAACTTCCATCTAAGTAGCACAATAATCTTAAATAAATGAAAATTACAGAAATTGTTAACAAAAAGAAGCCTACGATTTCTTTCGAGTTCTTCCCTCCGCGATCAAAAGCAGCGGCTGAAGAATTATATGTTACTATTCAAACGCTAGAGAAATACGCACCAGACTTTGTTAGTGTGACCTATGGGGCAGGCGGGACGACCAGAGATCTTACAAATGATCTGGTTCTGAAAATTATTAAAGAAACATCTATCCCCGTCGTTCCACATTTAACATGCGTGTGCCATAAAGAAGATGAGATCGAAGAGATCTTGACTCAATACAGTGATGCGGGCGTAGATAACATTTTAGCCTTGAGAGGAGACCTCCCAAGAGGAAAAGAAGACTATGATCGCAATCAGGATGACTTTCTCTTTGCAGAGGATCTTGTTCGCTTCATTAAGAAGTTTAATGATTCAGGAAGCCATACAAATACGGGCTTTGGCATTGGTATAGCCGGTTTTCCAGAAGGGCATCCAGAGACAGCGAACCGCATAAAAGAAATGGATTACTTTAAAGCTAAGATAGATGCGGGTGCAGATTACATATGCACGCAACTTTTCTTTGAAAATGCAGACCTCTATGACTTTAGAGATCGCTGTGATATAGCTGGGATTAATGTGCCTATCATTGCGGGAGTCATGCCCTTACAAAGTAAAAAAGGAATGGTGCGTATGGCTGAGCTAGCCGCGGGAGCCCGTTTCCCAGCTAAGCTTCAAAAAATAGTCCAAGCGGTAGATAGTGATGATATATCCGACGCAGGTAGAGCATATGCGATAGACCAATGTAATGACCTCATTAAAAACGGAATAGATGGAATCCACCTCTACACTTTAAATAAGAGCCAACAAACGATTAAGGTATTAGAGGCGCTAAATTTAGATTGAAGACGCTTTTCCAATTAGTCAGGAGTGTTTATAAGGATGAATGAGCTAAAGCTTCGTCCTTCCTCAACAATGGTTTCCCTAGTCTTCAATTCACTAATTACACCATCTAAATAAAGAGCGTTTTTGCAGCCTTTTGATTGAAAGAATAAAGCGAATTCGAAAAGATTGGGTTGAGATATAGAATCCTTATTAGAGATCGCTAAAATTATCTTTCCGTTCTCAAGAATACCTACGCCATTTCGTAGTAATCTAGATTTAGAAAACTTGTTGAAGGCTTTATGTATAGTGCCATCTGATACCAATAATGGACCTGACTGTGTAGCGTATTTAATTCGTTTTTTTTCTTCTCCGATGTGTAATGCATTACAGATTTTAGCCGCATTATCAGTTATATAGAATACGCCATTGGGCTTTAAGAAAAAATTTCCTCTACCATTCTCTACATTAAGAGGGAATAGAACCCTTGAGTTCTGTATAAGCAAACCTGTTGGTGTATAGTCGGCTTCAAAGATGCCTCCATTCATGACACTAAAGTCATCGATATCATTTAGATCACAATACTTTTTAATCGTAAAAAATGTTTTTAAGGGCTTATCGTCATTATCATTACATAACACTTTCACATTAGCACGCTCTGCAACTATGTATGAATATTTTGTTTGCTTGAAAACTTCACTTTGGATCATTGGCGAACCTTGAGACAGAGTGGTTAAAGAAAGCAATAGGAGTGATAAGTTGAATCTATACATAAGATTTAAATCTTCAGCGGTATCGCATTACAGATTTATTCAACCCTTTAAAGGGTAGGTAGGATCTAAGGATTCACTTTCTTCACATACATCGCTTTCAGCCCTATAGAGACGCCGTCCATTTTACAGGTGATTTCATGATCGCCGTCTTGCTCGATGCGGATGGGTTTCGACTTCATACCACTCTTGAGAACCTTGGATGTTCCCGTGAGTTTCTTATCTTTAATCATTTGCACGATGTCTCCCGCTTCTAAGATATTTCCGAAGGCATCTTTGACGACGCGTGGTCCTTCCACTTCTTCAGGCTTCTCCCATTCATGCGCACAGGTGACGCACTCATAGTGGTCATCATGCTGGATGATTTCATCAACAGTGCAAACGGGGCAGGGGATTTTAGGCATAGAATTTTATTTTAGTGATGCGAGCATCTCTTCCAGTTGTGCTTTTTTAGCTTTCCATTCGTCTAGGCGGTCTTGTTCCACTTTTACGACTTCAGGCTTAGCGCGTTCTATGAAGTTAGGGTTGCTGAGCTTTTTCTCGGACTTGATGAGTTCATTATCGATCTTAGTAATCTCTGAATTGAGGCGTTTGGTTTCCGCTTTAACGTCTATGAGTCCGTCTAAAGGCATGTAGAACTCTCCTAAAGATGTCGCAGAGGCGGGTGTGCCTTTTTCTGCTTCATAGGTATTATCGATCGTGATTTTTTCTAGTCCTACTAGAATTCCTAACACGGGAAAATGGTCAGAGACGGATTCTTGCTGGGTCTTGAGAATGAGCGAGATGTCTTTTCTAGTGACGAGGTTATACTCCGCCTTGAGATTTCTGAGCTTACTAGCAGTTCCATAGATGCTCTCTGCAGTAGAGACGGCGATTTCAGAATCTATTCCTATTAATACTGGAGAGTTGTCCTCCAGAGATTTCATGAGGAAGCCTTTCGTGATGTATCCCATAGTGGTGGAAAGTTCTTCCGTGATATGCGGCATCAAGGGGTGAAGCTTAGCGAGGAAGCGCTTGAGCACGAGGTCGATAGTGCCGAGAGTAAGGCGGGTGGCTTCTGGATCAGCGTCTTTCTTAAAGTCTCCTTTAATCGCTTCTAGGAAGAGGTCACAGTATTCTCCCCAGAAGAAGTTGTAGAGGTTCTGCGCTACTTCGCTGAAGCGGTAGTCCGTGTAAGACTTTTCTACGTCTAGGGTAAGCTGATCTAACTTCGCTAGAATAGTTGTATGAAAAACTGGAAGGTTATTCAGGTCTTCTGCACTGAGCATAACGGGCTCTGTTCCTTGCATTTGGCGGAAGCGGGCTGCATTATAGAGTTTATTGGCGAAGTTCCTGCCTTCGTCCACTTGTGGGTATTCATTTTCTCCACCTTTCACCTCATTTTCTAAGAAGCGAATGTCTCCGCCGAGAGGAGCGATTTTTATAAGAGAAAAGCGCACCGCATCGGCTCCGAATCGATCCATAAGATCCATGGGGTCAGGAGAGTTTCCGAGAGACTTGGACATCTTACGCCCTTGTTTATCGCGAATGAGAGAGGTGAAATAAACGTTACGGAAAGGCTTCTCTCCCTTAAAGCGGTATCCCGCCATGATCATACGAGCGACCCAGAAGAAGATAATATCATACCCTGTAACAAGATCCGCGGTTGGGTAGAACTTTTTCTGGGTGGCGTCATTCATAGTAGAGAACGGCCAGAGCCATGAGCTAAACCAAGTGTCCATGACATCAGGATCACGCGCCCAGTTTTCTCCATCGGCAGGTGGCTCTAATCCTACAAAGATGTCTCCGCCCTCAAGGTCAGAGAGGTCTAAGGACTCCTTCTCTTTTAGATCAAAGGCCTTTTCCTTTTTATACCAAACTGGGATTTGGTGACCCCACCAAAGTTGGCGAGAGATACACCAGTCCTGAAGGTTATTCATCCAGTGGTTATAGGTCTTACACCATTGGGCGGGGCGGAAGGTGATTTCTGCGTCTGCGGTGTCTCCGACCGCCTTCTGGGACTCTTCTTGGGCAGGGTATTTTAAGAACCACTGCATGGAAATACGTGGCTCAATGGGCACATCAGCACGTTCAGAGAAGCCGACGTTGTTCTCGTGCTCTTCTACTTTTTCAATCGCACCCATCGCTTCCAGCATCTTACCGGCTTTATTACGGGCTTTAAAGCGGTCGTCTCCATTGAGTTCTGGCACAGCGGGGAAATTGATCGTTCCGTCAGGGTGGAGGACATCGATGATTTCTAAGTTATTCCGCTCCCCGATTTCAAAGTCTAACTTGTCATGCGCGGGTGTGATCTTTAACGCTCCAGTCCCGAAGTCTATTTCAACCGCTTCATCCGCGATCACAGGAATAGGGGCTGGGTGGATAGGACGAATCACTTCTTTCCCGATGAGATCCGCGTAACGCGGGTCTTTAGGGTTTACTGCTACCGCTACGTCTCCCATCACCGTCTCAGGACGCGTGGTGGCGACGGTAATATGTCCAGATCCGTCGGCATAGGCGTAGTTGATGAAGTAGAGCTTAGATTTGCGTGGCTTGGGAATGACTTCTTCATCAGAGAGAGCAGTGAGAGAAACCGGGCACCAGTTCACCATCCGTTTTCCACGGTAAATGAGACCTTCCTTAAAGAGATCTACGAAGACTTGGGTAACTTCTTTAGAGTAGTCCTCATCCATTGTGAAGCGCTCACGCTCCCAATCACAGGAGGCTCCCATACGCTTAAGCTGATTAATGATGATGTCACCGTGCGTGTCTTTCCATTCCCAAACTTTTTCGAGGAAGGCGTCGCGTCCGATGTCGCGCTTAGATTTTCCTTCTTCCTCACGGAGCTTTTTCTCCACCTTCGTTTGCGTTGCGATTCCGGCGTGATCTGTTCCAGGGAGCCACATGACTTCTTTCCCTTGCATGCGGGCGCGTCTGGCGAGAATGTCCTGAATGGTATTATTAAGAACGTGTCCTAGGTGTAAGATTCCCGTAACGTTTGGTGGAGGAATGACGATGGAATATCCCTCTTTATCAGAGTTTTCATCTGCTCGGAAACAGCCATTTTCCGTCCATTGTTGAAACCATTTGTTTTCAACTTCTACAGGTTCGTATGCTTTAGGTAGTTCAGACACGCCTTGCATTGCCACAACCAACTTTTTCTGCAAAGTTTTTTATCCGCGGATTATAGAAGTTTTATCTGCGCTTTTTCCTTAAAGAAAAAATGTTACATTAAATAACGACAAACAGGATATTTGGATTAGCCTGAAATGTTCTCTTAATAGAACATACAATAAAATAAATTATGAAACATAAATTACCTTTAATACTTACTGCGACTGCTGGATTACTTACCATCGGAACAGTTAATGCAGAGCATCACGAGATAGAAAAAGTAGCGACTGAGGAAGCTGTGACAACTGGCACAATTGTAGAGATTGCAATGGCTAATCCAGATTTTTCTACTCTTGTTGCAGCAGTAAAAGCAGCAGATTTAGTAGAAGCACTTTCAGGAGAAGGTCCTTTCACTGTTTTTGCTCCAAATAATGCGGCTTTCGATAAGTTACCAGAAGGAACAGTTGAAACGCTTCTTCTTCCAGAAAATAAGGATAAGCTAGTAGAGATTCTTACATATCACGTCGTGCCTGCTAAGGTAATGGCTGCTGATGTGAAAACAATGAAAGCTCCTACCCTTGAAGGGACAGAGGCTTCAGTAGTTGTTGCAGATAGCAAAGTCATGATCGATAATGCTGAAGTTATTGCTACAGACGTAGCTGCTACAAATGGTGTCATCCACGTGGTCGACACTGTGATCATGCCTGCTAAATAAGCAGTCGTAAGATACGTTATTTAGCTTACAAAGCACGGTTAACGCCGTGCTTTATTATGCAAGGTATTCCACAATAGAATCCACTAAGCAGGCGCCCTTTTTAGTGGTCATGAAATGTGTTTCCGTTTTGTTGAGAAGGCCTTGTTCGATTAAGAAGTCCACCGCTGAGGCGTCTGCATAAGTCAAAGAGCATCCTGAAGTTGTTCTGAGCTCTAAAGCGAGCCGTTCTAAGCGCCAGGCCTCATCGTCGAGCGTTTCATGCTCATGAACGGCGTTTCCTAGCTGACTGACACGTTGCATGTATAATGCTGTGTCGGGAACATTCTTTGTACGCTCTCGATTGAGACAGCTTACCGCAGAGGGACCGATTCCCAGATACTCACTGCCATTCCAATAACCTTGGTTGTGGAGGGATTTTTGCCCATCTTTCGCGTAATTTGAAGTTTCATAGTGGTCAAAACCTGCCTCTGTAAGAAGGGTATCGGCTAATGAGAAATGGGATTCGTTCGTCTCTGCTTCATCCGTATAATCTCCATCTAGGAACTTTTGAAAATATTCGGTATCTTCTTCATATGTGAGATTATAGCATGAGATGTGATCTGGTGAGAGGGTGACCGCCTGTCGTAGTGAGGTCTCCCAAGACGCTGAGGTTTGCTTGGGAGTGGAAAACATGAGGTCAATATTTACGGAAGGTATCTCCGCCTCTCGTAGATCATTGAAGGACTGGATAGCCGCTTCCTTAGTGTGATCTCTACCGAGGACTTTTAACTCTTCAGGCACAAAGGATTGAACGCCGAGCGATACTCGGGTGATTCCCATTTCCTTAAAGAGACGTGCCTTTTTAAGGTCAAATGTTGAGGGGTTTGCTTCTAGAGTGATTTCCTTTTGCGCAGAGAAAGGTATACGATGCGCCAGCCCTTCCATGAAGTTCCTAAATATAGTAGGGGAGAGCAGAGAAGGTGTTCCTCCACCTAGGTAGATGGTCTCTATTTTTGAGAGGTCGACCTTGTCTTTCTGCCATTCCAGTTCCTTAAGAAGTGCCTGCGTGAATTTTCGATGCGAGGTTACATCTGGCTTATGCTTGTAAAACGAGCAATACGGACAGATTTCATGGCAGAAAGGAATATGGATATAGAGATGCATTTGCCTGCTTTCGTTATTGCTTAAAACTGTCTGTATAAGCCTAATGGCAGGCGTGCAAGAATTGAAACTGGATGGAAAGTTAGTAAAGGATGTTTCTAGATCCTTTTATCTTACCTTGCGATTACTTCCTAAGGACTTGAGACAGATGATCTCTATGGGATATCTTCTTGCTCGAATTAGTGATACAATCGCTGATACCGCTTCTATCCCGATAAAAGAGCGAGAGGAAACACTACGCTTATATATTGAAGATGTTAAAGGGATGCATGCGAGTGAGTCACTGGTGCGAAAAATTGCGCAGCTTTTCTGTAACCAAAAGCATGAGGGCGAGCGAGTGTTGATGGGAAAAGTGCAAGAGATTTTGCGGGCGGTTACCCAGTTTTCGAGTAAGGAACAAAGGCTTTTACAGGAGGTAACTCAAATTATCACCGAAGGGCAACTCTGGGATCTCTCCTATTTTTCAGGGGAGGGATTAGCCACTGTAAAGACAGAAGAGGAACTAGACCTTTACACTTACCAAGTGGCAGGGAGTGTGGGGGAGTTTTGGACGAATGTTTTAGCCCTAAAAGGGTATCTGCGTGAAGATGAGCTAGAGGAGATGCGCAACCTAGGAGTGCGCTATGGAAAGGGTCTCCAAATGACGAACATTATTAGAGACATTCCAGAGGACTTTGCGAACGGGCGAATCTACATCCCTACAGATGGAGGGCTCTTAGATGATGTTTTACAGGCGTCTGAATCATTCTTAGAAAAGGCAAAAGCATACCTGAAGGATGGTGTTAAATATAGTAGTAATCTACCTGCAGGAAGATTAAAGGTCTCTACTATATTGCCAGCTAAGCTTGGGTTAAGAACACTTGATGCGATTCAGTCCGCAAATGCTGATGAGCGAAGAGGAAAAGTAAAAATCTCTAAGAAGGTTGTGTATCAGGAGATGATAGGAGCTTTCCTAAAAAGGGGGGCGTAATTTGCTTCTCTCAAGGAGGATAGTCATCCTTCCCTGCCTTTTTAGGATGTCACAGGCTCTGGCGCTTCTATCCACTTATCATGCTCTTTGATGAGGTCTATGAGGCGGTCTACGGCTTCATCTTCGGGAATGTTAAACTTCACGGCAGTTTTCCCTACGTAGAGATTAATCTTGCTGGGTGCACCTCCCACATACCCGAAGTCAGCATCAGCCATCTCTCCAGGACCATTTACGATGCATCCCATAACGGCGATACGTACTCCTTTTAAGTGACCCGTAGCGGCACGGATTTTTTGTGTGGTGGTTTGGAGGTTGAAGAGGGTGCGTCCACAGGAAGGACATGCGACGTAATCGGTCTTAAAGATTCGCGCTCCAGCGGCTTGAAGGATGTTATAACTAAGGCGTAGTGATTGCCCTGGGGCGTGCTCACCTTGCACGATGATGGCGTCGCCGATTCCATCACAGAGAAGAGATCCGAGGTTCTTAGCGGACTGGATCATCGTTTCCTCAAAGTCTTTTTCGGGATCAGTAGAGGGCGTGAAGGTGTCCTTTAAAAGGATAGGGTGGCGGGCATCCAACTTAGCGGCCAGTAATCGATAAGCGGGAACGAGTCCTACTTGGCCAAAGGGTGATTCAGCGAGGGAGTCAGGCAGCGTGACGAGCCGTGGGCTATCGCTTTCGTTGATTTTTTTGATCGCGTCGTCATCGGTGGGGACGACTTCCACCGCGCCAGAAGTGTCTAGTATGATCTCAGGCTGAAAGTCTCCCATAGACTTGAGCTTATGCGCGACGGCATTCCATTTTTCCTGTGTGGTAAAGACGCGAATCGTTTCATTTCCGCCTAAGGAGATGCCTTGGATCTCCATCTTTACAGTCTTACGACGTGTATAAGAAAAGGGATTATAAGAGGCGCAGGGGCTGTCTGTTTGCTCTAAGGTTTTCTCCTCCTTTCCCTGGAAGAAGGAAACCAGCTTCTTAGCTACGGGGATTTCTTTAATCGGGTCTTCCGTGAGGGAAACGCGAACGGTATCGCCGATCCCATCATTCAGGAGAGATCCGATTCCGACCGCGGACTTGATGCGTCCATCTTCACCGTCGCCAGCTTCCGTCACTCCGAGGTGAATGGGGTAATTCCAATCTCCACCTAGCTCATAGAGACGTGCGACGAGGAGACGATACGCTTCTATCATGACCTTCGGGTTAGAAGCCTTCATGGAGAACACGAAGTTATGGAATTCATTGGCGCGGGCAATACGGGCGAATTCTAAGGCGGACTCCACCATTCCAAGCGGTGAGTCTCCATAGCGATTCATGATTCGGTCTGAGAGCGAGCCATGATTAGTGCCGATCCGGATAGCACGGCTTTTCTCTTGGCATAAGTGGACAAGAGGCGTGAAAGCTTCTTCTATGCGTGCGAGTTCATCGGCGTATTGCTCGGCGGTGTATTCTCTGATCTCGAACTTCTTTTTATCGGCGTAGTTTCCCGGGTTTACTCGGATTTTTTCCACCCATTTGGCTGCCTCAAAGGCGGCATCGGGCTTGAAGTGGATGTCGGCTACGAGCGGTACATTACATCCTGCGGCTCTCACTTCTCTGGAAATATTTTCTAAGTTTTCCGCATACTTTCTGGTCTGTGCCGTTAAGCGCACGATCTCACAACCTCCCTCGGCGAGCTCTAAGATCTCTTTTACACAGCCCTCCGTATCGCGCGTGTCAGAGGTAATCATGGATTGGATTCGGACAGGATTATCTCCTCCGATGCCGATATGACCGACCATTACCTCCCGAGACTCTCGGCGAGTATAGGAATACAGATCTGGACAGTATTTAAGATTTTCCGCTTCTACGCTCATATTGGATAGGTTAGGCTTTCATGGTGTGTGATCAATTAAAAGGTTTTTTGAAATATCTAATCTGGGTAATTTTCTCTTTTTCAGTTTATGGGGAGGGTATCCCAGTGCCAAAGCTGGATGTGGTGCGTGTTTTAGAGCGGGATACGCAAAAGGTTTTGGAGACGATCGTTCTCAGTTATGAGAAGGAAGGTGTGCAGTTAGATTTGGTAGGGGCAGTGCATCTGGCAGATGCGAGTTATTATGATGCGCTCAATGATCGCTTTGATCAATATGAGGCGGTGCTCTTTGAAATGATTGGGGATGGGAAGCCACCGAAGCCATCCAAAAAGAAGAAGCAAGTGCTCGTTGGGGAGTCTAAGACTGAGATGGACGTGGTCTCTCAAATGTATTCACTCTATGAGAATATGTTAGGTCTGGAGCTACAACGTGACGGCATAGATTATGATAAGCCACAGTTCATCCATGCGGATTTGTCTCATCAGGAGTTTACTAATCTTCAGAAGCAAAAAGGGGAGACCGTGATGAAGTTCGCGCTTGAAAATACGAATATGGAATTTTTTGAAAACATAGATCAAGCGACAATGCTTGGAGCGATGCTTACGGGGGATTCAACTGCTCTGAAGCATCAGTTTATAGATTTTTTAGGAAATTCAGATGATTCTTTATCTGAGAAGGAAGACTCCAGCGTCATTATCCGGGCGAGAAATGAGAAGTGCCTAAGTGTCTTGGAAAAGAAGTTGAAGCAGCAACAAGGCTTGAAAAAAGTTGCCGTTTTCTATGGAGCTGCCCATTTCCCTGATTTTCATCAACAACTGACTGAAAAAGGGTGGGAAAAGATAGGTGAGGAATGGCTTACGGCATGGAAAGTAAAAAATAATGACTAAACTCCTTCTAAATGAAGCCCTGCATCACGAGTTTCTGGTGAAGCGCGTGCCGGAAGCACAAAAATTCCTCTGGATTATCACGGCTGATATTAAGGATTTGCACATCGCTAAGGGAAAGAGAATGGTGCCTTTCTTAGAAATTCTCTCGGATTTAGTGGGGCGGAGTGTAGCGGTAAGACTGATTCATGCTAAAGAGCCGGGACCGAGGTTTAGGAAAGACTTCGATAAATATCCTAATCTTATTCATTCGCCTCTCTTTGAGCGGGTTTTGTGTCCGCGTGTCCATACAAAGGCGGTGATTATTGATGGGAAAGAAATGTTGATGACCTCTGCAAACCTCACGGGAGCAGGCTTAGGGGCTAAGTCACCTCTGCGGAGAAACTTCGAGGCGGGCGTAGTGACCGATGAACAAGAGTTGATTGCTCCAATGGTGGAATTTATTGATGATCTTTACTTAGGAAATCCCTGCGCTAAATGCGGGAGAAGAGCGTATTGTCCTGATCCGATAGCGTGATAAATTCTCGTTGAAAGCCTCGCACCAGGGCACAAAGGTTTTTTAGTGGTAAAAGAATTAGTTCATCTACGAATCTAACTCTGTAAGAAAATTTTGTTTTGGTGATTTAAAGGGTAGCAGAAATTCGAGGTGAATTTCTTATAATACCATTTGATTAATCATCTTGTAACGGATGGAGGAGGTGAATATTATTTTTGAATGGGAAGGAAAGAAAAAATAGATCTATGGGGACAAGCTGAAGAGTTAGTTGTACGCCATAAGGATGAGAGAGTAGGATGGAAACGAGAACGTCTTTTCGTTATCAAGCAAGCATTTGAATCAGTATCTATTCGTAAAATTGCTGAAGAGATGGGGAGAAGTCCCCAAACGATTCAAACGTGGATTAATAAATATCGTTCAGGAGGGATCGACTCCCTTTTAAGTAAAAAACGGGGTAAGGGGGCGAAAAGTAAGTTTACTGTCGAGATGAAGGAAGCTCTTGAAAAAGAACTAGAGGGCGGAAAGCACCGCACGGCAAAGCAAGTATGGGCATGGCTGGAAGAGAACTTTGACATGAGTGATTTTAAACCAACCTCTATTTATACGATCTTGGGAAAGTGCGGAGGGCGTCTGAAAGTTCCACGCCCAAGTAATCCAAAGAAAGATCCAGTTAAGGAACAAGAGTTTAGAGAGACTCTAGCCGATAAGATGATGGCGCTATGTTTACCAAAAGACCGCCCTGTAAGGCTTTGGATATACGACGAGATGAGATATGGGCTTCATCCACTCACTAGAAAGGTCTGGTGTAAACGTGGAGTGAGAGCGACCGCTTCATCTCGTCGGAGATATAAAAATGCTTACGTTTATGGAGCGCTCCAAGTAGGAGGTAGTGGCTCTGAGTTCCTCATGACATCGAATGTCGATAAGGATTGGGACGAACTCTTTCTAAATCAAATCTCACAGCGAGATCCGTATGCTTCTCACGTTGTCATTGGTGATGGCGCTGGCTTCCATCATACAGGCGGAGAAGAACATCTTCCTGATAACGTCTTCATCCTGCGTCTGCCTCCATATTGTCCCGAGCTCAATCCTGTAGAGAAACTCTGGGATATTGTGAAAGATGGAATCTGTAATCGCGATTGGAAAGATATGGCTCACCTCGAAGACAAACTCATCGATAACCTCAAACCTTATTGGGAAATGCCGCAGAAAGTCTTCTCCTTATTCAAAAACTCTTACCTCCGCTCTGAACTAAACGTTATCTCAAATCAGCACATGTTACAATATAATTAATCAAATGGTATAAGTGTTAAATTCCTTTGTGACTTCGTGCGAGATATGCTTACCTTCCTTCAGTCAGTCTAGTGGCCAGAACATCAGGAAGACCTGCAGCAAGAATCTTTGCCTGAGTGGCTTCAATATCGTATTCTATTCGGTGTAATGTAGCGGTCTTAGTGGAAGAGTCGTATACACAGTAACTAGCACGCCAGTCTCCGTCACGTGGTTGTCCTACCGCTCCAACGTTGATGAGGTATTTCTTAGTATCTTCCAAGGTAACTTCTGTAACTCCATCTAATAAACGCACTTTGGTATCACGTTCATAGATTTGGGGCACATGGGAGTGTCCTATAAAGCAAAGCTGCGTGAATTGATACGCCATACTTGCCATGGCATCAAACTTGTTTGTGATGTAATGCCATTGTTGTGGTTGGTCTAAAGAGCAGTGAACGATCGTGAACTTTTCTACTTGTCTTACAAAACGGAGATTGAGTAACCATTCACGTTGTTCTTCATTAAGCTGGTTATACGTCCACTGTTGGGCTTCTCGTGCAATGGGATTCGTATTTCCTTGAATCACTTCACGGGAAGAATCTTCATCGTGGTTTCCCTTCACGATGGGGCAGTCCATTTCTCTAATTTTCTCCAAGCAAGCTACAGGGTCCGCATTATAGCCGACGATATCTCCCATACAGACATATGATTCGCACCCTTGAGTTTGGGCATGCTCTAGGACGGCTTGAAAAGCCTCCCAGTTTGCGTGGATGTCCCCAAAAATAGCATATTTCATATGAAGAATTTTTCAGAGTGTGAAGCGAATCCTCTAGGGGTGTCGAGCAATTCCTAATCTGAAAAATTAATGCGGCGGACTATGCACCGCGCATGATGGAAATCTCCGCAAGAGTAAGCATAGCTTTTAGTGCTTCATCCCTGGTTCCGTGTTTCAGTTGATCTACAGTAATGGTGCGACTAAGATCAAAGCGTCCGGATTTGGTTCTTCTTAAGGCACTAAGGTGGGCGCCACATCCGAGGTCATTTCCAATGTCATGGGCATACGTGCGAACGTAAAAGCCTTTTGTGCACTCAACCGTGAAGTCTACCTCAGGCAGCTCTACCCGAGAAATCTGATAATCCATGACTTTCACAGGACGAGGGTCTCTTTTCACTTCTTGCCCTTTTCTCGCAAGCTTATATAGAGGAACACCGTCTTTCTTAATGGCGGATACCATGGGTGGCATCTGTTCAAAGTCTCCTACGTATTCGTTGAAAGCATCGTCAATGTCTTGCTCGTTGAGCTCAGGGACTTCTCTTTCCTCGATGATATCGCCTTCTTTATCCTGAGAGCTGGTAGTCGCTCCTAAGGTGAGAGTTCCTTCATAGGTCTTATCCTCTGCCATGAGGAGATCTTGTAGCTTGGTGCCTTTTCCGATGACGAGGATAAGCAGACCGGTAGCCATTGGGTCGAGAGTGCCACAATGTCCTATTTTCTTCATGTTCAGAGTTTTACGCGCGATGGCTACGACATCATGGGAAGTCATGCCTGATGCTTTATCGATCAAAAGTACGCCGCTTGGGGTGGGTGTGTCTGTCATCTTGTCCTAGTATTGGAGAATGGAGAAACTCACTTATAGAGCCTTTTCTATGACGGCAAGCACTTGTTCAGCAGATTTTTCTAAACCACATTTTAGGGCTGCTCCTGCTGCCATCTTATGCCCACCACCACCGAAGTGTCCGCAAATTTTAGAGACATCAACGCCTTCATCTTTGGAGCGCATAGAGAGGCGCACGATTCCCGAGGATGCTTCTTCTAAGGTAAAGCATACTCTTACGCCCGAGATTCCTCTGAGTAGATCCATGAGTCCTTCCATATCGCCAGCTTGGATACCAATTTCTTGCTGAGCAGGGTGTGTGACTTCCCAGTAGGAGACTTGTCCATCTAAAGTAACCGTAAACTTTTTGAGACATTCTTTCAAGATGTGGATTCGTCTGACGTTATGGTTATGATAAATCCTTGCGTTAATAGTGGCGACATCTACCCCATAGGAAACAAGCTCTGACATGATGTTATATGTCTTGGCGGTAGAATTAGAATATTGGAGTGACCCTGTATCGGTGGAAATAGCGGTGTAAAGAGCATCACGCGCTTGAGATGGAAGCGGGAAGTCATTCTCTCTAATAAAATCGTAGAGAATTTCCCCTGTCGCGGCAGACTTGGCATCTAAAATAAGATGATCTCCGTATTGCTCATTTGTAATGTGATGATCGATCGTGAGAACGGGTGCGAGAGGAAGAGATTTAAGAAGAGTGTGTCCGAGCCGTTCAATGGTGGCACAATCTAAAGCGATGATAAGATCCGCTTCATTTATATTGGGGTTTTCACCAGAGAGCATGGAGTTCTCAGGAGTCTCCATAAAGGCAAGGTATTCAGGTGTCACATCCCGATTCAAGCAGGTGACGGCTTTCCCTATTTCCATGAGGCTAGCACCGAGTGCCAAAGTAGACCCTATGGCATCTCCGTCAGGGCGATAGTGTGTGATGATAAGGATCTTCTGGGCTTCTCTGATGAGTTGCCCAGCGTCCTGAAATGTGATTGTTTTAGCGGTTTTAGGGGAGAGAGTCATAGTCAGTTTGTCTTATATTTTATCCTCTCTTGTAAATTAACTTTTATCAGAATGTAGATTTAAGGAGTGAGTATGATTTAAAGGGGCTTACGCAGCGAATATAAAGTATAATGTAACTCACTTACTCTATTCTAATCACTCCCTGCGTATTCACCTTAGAAACATAGGTGTCTATAGGTTCGTATTGAAAAGCTTGAGCCACTTTATTCGCGGCTATCTCACCATGGCAGAAAGCGAAAAGGCTAGGCCCTGAGCCAGAGATTCCAAAGGCGATGGCTCCTGCTTCAAGACTACGTTTTTCATAGTCACCGAAATGCGGTATGAGTTCTCTTCTACCTGGCTCTGCTATATGATCGACCACAGAGCGCTTAATGAGATCAAAATCACTTTCATAGAGTCCAGAGATGAGAGAGGCTAGATGTCCCGCTTGTGCTGTAGCATGATGTGTCTCTACTACGCTGGGAACGCGCTCACGCGCTTCTGATGTTAAGATCTCTATTTCTGGGTGATAGAGGACTGTGATCCATAAATTTTCAGGAGGAGGAATGTTCACCACGTCTAGGCTAGGATTATCTCTGACGAGGCAAATACCACCGAGTAGTCCCGGAGCAACGTTATCGGCATGCCACGCTTTACTTGCTGCGGCTTCTCCCTGCATCGCTGCATGAAGAAGTTCATGCCTACTTAGAGGAGCTCCCAGAAGTTCATTCATTGCGAATGCTCCACCTACAGCACTGGCTGCGCTAGAGCCTAAACCACTACCAAAAGGCATCTTTTTGTGAATATCTAGTTCAAAACCACCCCCAAGATCAAGTTGATCAAGTACGGCTTGGGCAGCGATAGTGGCAGTGTTTTTAGTGGCGTCTAATGAAAGCTTTCCATTATCTCCTGTGATCTGAGAGATGGTAACATGTCTTTTTTCTGATGCTTTCCGAATCACGATCTCGTCTCCAGGTCCATGAATTGCCATCCCTAAGACATCATAGCCACACCCAAGGTTGGCTAGGGTTGCAGGTGCAAAGACTCGCACTTCTGATATATCATCTTGCATACTGCATCTGCTTAAAGTGCACTTTTAGAATAGTCAAATTCCTAGCAAGAAAAGCGGAATTTTTATTGGCGAGAGGGGATTACATCGCTAATCGTATGGAAATAATGAGCTTGTTATCAGTAGACCGCCTAGAAATGTATTATCCCGTGCTTGGTGGAGTGCTGAAAAAGCAAGTGGGTGCAGTGAAGGCCGTAGATGGAATTTCACTAGAGATTGGGGAAGGTGAGACTCTAGGACTCGTTGGCGAATCAGGATGTGGAAAATCGACTTTAGGGAAATGTCTTGTAAGGCTTTTAAGACCTACAGGAGGGAAAATTACCTTTCAAGGGAAAGATATTACGCAAATGGGAGAGGGCGAATTACGTCCCCTCAGGCGCGACTTACAAATGGTTTTCCAAGATCCTGCGGAGTCATTAAACCCTAAAATGACAGTGAGTGAACTTTTAGCAGAGCCGCTTATTATTCATAAATTATGTAAACCGAAAGAACGGGAGCAAAGGGTGAAGGAGCTTTTAAGTAAAGTAGGGTTACCGAGTAGTGCATATGGGAAATATGCATTTGAGTTTTCTGGCGGGCAAAGGCAGAGGATTGGTAT
>CALLLS010000071.1 GCA_938008215.1 uncultured Verrucomicrobiales bacterium
GTTTCCATCCTACTCTCTCATCCTTATGGCGTACAACTAACTCTTCAGCTTGTCCCCATAGATCTATTTTTTCTTTCCTTCCCATTCAAAAATAATATTCACCTCCTCCATCCGTTACAAGATGATTAATCAAATGGTATAATTTAATTTTTGATTGCTTTGTGAATTATGGTAGGCGATTTCTAGATGATGAGATACACTATTTATTTCTCTGGGGGCAGGTCTGAAGTCTTTTGAAATTGCTCCTCCTTTCGATAAAATGAAAGTGTTGAATAGTCTCGGAGAGATTGAAATAATTGATTGACCTTCGTTGAAATTTGAATTGAAAGCCTGTTCTTGAAAGCTCATGAAGTAAATTATTGGTAGATTTACTCTGCTTCCTCCATCGCAAGGTGGGCACAGCCGATCATGCCTGCTTCATTCCCAAAGTGGGCTGGAAGGATTTTAAGGTCATCGATAAAAGTAGGACTAAGCGATTTCTTAAGCTTTTCTCTGAGTGGTTCTAAGATGAGGTTTCCAGCTTTAGCTATTCCGCCGCCAATGATAATAGCTTCAGGGTTCAAAAGGTAACAACAATTCATGAGGGCACAGGCAAGTTTATCGGTGACCCATCCCCATACTTCAAGAGAGATTTGATCATTCATTTCAGCAAGCTTAGAAAGATCCGCAGGAGTGAGCTCTGCTGCAGTCTTATTTATGCCGTGGTTTTTGTAGAAGCGAATCGCCTCTTGAGCTATTTCACGGTTACCGATGTAATCTTCTAACGCGCCAGGGTTTCCATATGCGCCGACGCGCTCTCGATAGTTTATCGAGGTTTGCCCTAGCTCGCCAGCTCCAGAATTAGCACCACGTATCATCTGGTTATTGGCGATGATTCCTCCACCAACACCTGTGCCTAAGGTGAGAGCAATAAGGTGTTCATAGCCTTTTCCTGCTCCTAATTTCCACTCTGCATAGGCCATCGCATTCGCATCATTTTCTACAACTACAGGAAGCCCAATTTTCTTTTCCAAGATTTCCTTAAGGGGAACATTTTGCCATCCTGCGACATTTGTTAAATTTGCAATCGTTCCTGTGCTGAAGTCGACGAAGCCAGGAACTCCAACTCCTACGGCGACCAAATCTGGATGCTGTCGCCTGATAGTTTTTATACGGTGCTCTATTTCTAAAATGAGCTCTTTTCTTGATGTAAACTCTTGAGTGTCAATTGAATCGGCATGGTCTATCACTTCTTTGCCTTCAACGACTCCGAACTTTACGGATGTCCCACCAAAGTCTATTCCAAGAGCACGTTTCATACAGGCTTAGTATGTGCTAAAGTCGCCTTGATTTAAAAGCCCTATTCTTAAAATGCCCTCCATCGTTAGGTCCTGATCAACACTTTCTATGCGGTCAACGCCTTTGAAAAGAAGTTCTGCGTCTCCGCCTGTGGCTATTACCTTTGCATGCGTAGGGAGCTCCTTATCTAGCCCCGTTAGAATTTCACGTATCAGTCCGCGGAATCCTGCAATTGTGCCGATGTTCATCGCCTCTAGGGTAGAGGTGCCGATGAAGCTAGTGGGCTCTTCTGGTGTAAGCTTAGGAAGCAAGGCTGTTCTTTCCGTGAAGTATTCGGTCATTAAGCTTAAACCAGGAGCGATGACGCCTCCAGCATAGCTTCTAGGTGCTTTTAGGACATCAAAGGTGACGGCAGTTCCCGAATCAATAATTACAGCAGGGGCACCATATTTATGATAGGCAGCCTCACTATTGGCTAGGCGGTCCGCACCAATTTCTGCTGGAGAGGGGTAAGAGATATCGATCGATAAGGTGCTTTGAGATGAAATAACGTGGATAGGCGAGGCTAGTGACTTTTTTATAACCTCCGCTTTTTCAGGGACTACGGAGCATAAGACGGCTTTATCGTATAAAAGACCATCTAGAGCTTCTTCTAATGAAGAAGCAGATAGGTAAGCGGTTTTAATGGTGGTTCTCCAAGAGTTGATCTGCCCATCATCAGCGAGAGCGAATTTAGTTCTGGTATTAGAGTTATCAATGAGAAGGAGTTTCATGGTCTCGTTGTATATAAAATAAACCATTAGAATAAACTTTCCTGCTTTGTCTAGCCTGTTCATTCTTAGCGTATTAATAAAGTGTCATGAGTGAGAAAAATGGTAAAAAAAAACAAACGAGAAGAAAGATTCAGAAAAAGCGATTAACTGGATCAAAAGTGACGATAAAAGATTTTCACTGGAAAGATGTTAGACCAGTTATCTCTCTGTTAATTTTTTGTGCTATTTTAATAACAGCACTCATCGCCTATAAATTTCAGCGAAATAAAACAGAACAAGAAAACCTAAGAGACTATAAAGCTCAGAATATTGAAAAGTCTCGCTCGGTAATAAAAAAAGAACCCGTAGAAATTACATCTTATATTTTAATGGAAGGAGATGTGAAAGGAGCTGCAAATATTTCAGATCAATTCTTGATGTCTAAATCTGCAGCAGAAGCTAAAGTTTGGGTAGGTGAAGATAGTGAATTATTTAGAAGGATTTATAAAGAGACGCCTAGGGTAATAAGTAAGAAGTGTACCACAGCACTTGAGTATAAAGATGGATCTCGCCTCGTAGTTTATCACTTAGATTACAAGGGGGGAGCCTCCGAAATACAATTATTCGCAGAACCTGAAAAACCTTTTAAAGTGGATTGGAGATCGTATTTTATGTGCGGCTCCATTCCGTTTAGAGAGTATGTCGAGACTATTCCATCTAAAATACATGACACGTTTTGTTATCTTCTAATGGATTACTACTACTCGTCAAAGTTCCCGGAAGAAGAGTATCAATCAGTCTTGTTAAGAGATTATGACGGAAGGAGTAGAATCAGTGGGTATGTAAAAAGAGATACCTATATGGATGGAGATCTTGCCTCTGCGTTGTTAGCTTCTGATCTTAAACTTAATGGGAAAAAAGCTATACGTGTTCATCTTACTATAGAATTGGGGAAAAATATGACTCGTCCAGCGGTTAATATTCTAGATGTAAATGCAGTGGATTGGATTTCTCATCTAAGGGGTGAGAAGGCCCTCAGATAACAAGAAGAATTCAATTAGTACTTCTTACATTCGTTAGTCCTATACGCCTAATAATTCTTAACGAGGACTTTTCATTCTGCCTTGACTAGGATTCTGAGATCATTAAGCTTTCTTAACTATCTTAGATAACTGTGCAAGAAGACTCACCAACCTCACTAGACGGAATGTATTCCGACTATTTTTTAGATTACGCAAGTTACGTAATCCTTGAGCGTGCTGTGCCTCACTTGTCTGATGGTCTTAAGCCTGTGCAGCGCAGGATTTTACATTCTCTGAAAGAAAAGGATGATGGGCGTTATAATAAGGTGGCAAACATAGTAGGTCACACCATGCAGTATCATCCTCATGGAGATTCAGCAATAGGAGATGCCTTTATTGGACTGGGGCAAAAAGATTTACTTATAGATACTCAGGGAAACTGGGGAAATACCCTGACTGGTGATCGCGCTGCTGCTCCAAGATACATAGAAGCTAGGCTGACGCCTTTTGCTAAAGAGGTATCCTTTAATAACAAGACTACTGAATGGACAGTTTCTTATGACGGAAGGAATAAGGAGCCTGTTACGCTTCCAATGAAGTTTCCGCTTCTTCTTGCACAAGGGGTGGAGGGAATAGCTGTAGGGCTGGCCTGTAAAATCTTACCACATAACTTCATTGAATTGATCGATGCATCTATTGCTTATTTAAGAAAGCAACCGTTCGAGCTCTACCCAGATTTTCCTACGGGAGGGATTGCTGACGTGGCGGATTATCGAGACGGTCTAAGGGGCGGAAAAGTGCGCGTGCGTGCGCGCATAGAAATTGAGAAAGGGAAGGTTTTAAGAATTCATGATGTGCCTTTTGGTGTGAATACAAGCTCACTGCAAGACTCTATTGTTGCTGCGAACGAAAAAGGAAAAATTAAGATTTACAAGGTAGATGACCTTACTGCTGAAAAGGCAGACATTCAAGTGACTTGCCCAACGGGGACGAACATGGAGGCTACAAGAGATGCGCTCTTCGCCTTCACGGACTGTGAAGTGACTATTAGCCCTAACGCATGTATAATTTCAGACGGGAAGCCATTATTTATAGGTGTTTCAGAAATTCTTAAGAGATGTGCAGAGCAGACGAGAGAGCTTCTCAAGCTGGAGTTGGAAATCTTCTTAAGAGAGCTTCATGATAAATGGCATTTCTCTTCTCTGGAGAAGATCTTTATAGAAAATCGTATTTACCGAGATATTGAAGAGTGTGAGACATGGGAAGCCGTTCTGGAGGCGATTGATAAAGGCTTAGATCCATACAAGCATTTACTCAGAAGAGAGGTGACTGAGGAAGATTTAGTCAGACTCACAGAAATCAGAATTAAACGCATTTCTAAGTATGACGCATTTAAGGCAGATGAAGAAATCAACAGGTTAGAGGGACAGATCGAGGAGACGGAGAAAAGTATTAGAAACCTTACTCGTTATACTATCAAATATTACGAGGATCTTAAGAAGAAATTTGGTGAAGGTAAGGAGCGAAAAACAGAGTTGTTAACTTTTGATAAAGTGGATCGTTCACAAGTCGCTCTGGCTACGGAAATGCTTTATTTCGACAAAAAAGAAGGCTTTGCGGGGATATCTAGTGCCTTAAAGAAAGAAGGGAAGGAAGTGGAAAAATGCTCTAGGCTAGATGACATTGTTTGGATTACATCTGATGGGAAATTAACCGTTGATAAGGTAGGAGAAAAAATCTTTGTTGGCAAAAATCCTGCATATGTAGCTATTCACAGAAAAGACCAATCTAAGTTTTTCTGTTTCATTTATAGAGATGGTAGAGATGGCTTTTGTTATGCAAAGAGGTTTCAAATAGGAGGAGTAACGAGAGGGAAAGAGTATGTTTTGACTCTAGGAAAAGCAGGGTCTCGTGTTCTACACTTCGCAGTCTTTGACTCAGATGATGAATCTGAGCTTCATAATGTAACCATTAATTTTAAATCTGGGTTAGGATTAAGAAACCTTAACCGCCAATTCTGCTTCGGGGAAATTGCTCTTAAGGGCAGGGGGGTAAAAGGAAATATTGTGGCAAGGCATTCGGTCTCATCAATCACAAGAGGTAAAAATGGAGAAAACGCTACTTAACGAGGGGTAAAGGAATTAGGACAAGTTACTAACTTTCATTCCTGGTGTTGAACCTTCAAAAGCACCGCACTACTTTAGGGGAAACATTGATAAAACTTCCAATCTTAAGCAATATTTCAGGAGTGAAAATCGGCTCGAATTTAGAATCGATCAGCAATTTACCTTTTTCGATAAAAAACTGACCGATTACAGATAAAAAAGAAGCCTCATAGTTACATGAGGCTTCCAAATATATGAGAACGAAGTCTGGGAAAAAGAAAATTTAATTTACTGCAACGGCCTCTCCACCTGTTTCACCCGTGCGAATACGGATAGCCTCTTCAATTGGAGAAATGAATACTTTGCCGTCACCTATTTTTCCGGTGCTTACACTGTCTAAGATCGCTTTTGCTACGGAAGTCGCTTGGTCATCTTGCACGACGATTTCAATTTTCACCTTCGGAAGGAAGTCTACTGTATATTCACTCCCACGGTAAATTTCTGTGTGTCCTTTTTGTCGTCCAAAGCCTTTTACTTCAGTAACGGTCATTCCTTGGATTCCTACTTCTGCAAGAGCTTCTTTTGCTTCTTCTAACTTAAATGGCTTAATGATGGCTTCTATTTTTTTCATGAATTGCTGTGTGTAATTCATGAAAGCACATTGTGTGCCAAAGTAAATAATACAAGGATTAGACAATTCTTTAAAAGTCGTTAACTTAAGAATATGAACAATACAGAGCGGTTTGCCAATTTCTTAGAGGAGCTTTCACCAGAGCGGGTAAATGATATGGACGAGCTTTATGCTGAAAAGCTCGAATTTAAAGATCCTTTAAATGAAGCTAAAAACTTAGAGCATTTAAAGAAAATAGAGGCTGATCTGTTTAAGCAACTTAAAGAAATATCGTTTGAAATCATCTCAACTCAAGGTATTGACCAAGAGGCTTTCGTATCGTGGGTAATGAGATATCGCTTTCGCTTTTGGCAGAGAAAGATAGAGGGCGTATCTCATGTGAAATTTAACGATGAGGATAAAATTCATTATCAATATGATTATTGGGATGGCTCCTTTCCAATATACGGAGAGTTCCCACCGCTTGGCTGGATCATGAAAGTAATTAAGAAGGTGCTTGCAGTGACTCAATAATGTCAACGACACGCTTTCTTCCATAAGATGTGCAGCTTTTCAAACCTCTCCCTTTCAATGGGTTATCTTTTAATGTCCGTGGAGAAATAAATTTTGCATATTGATAGGGGGCTGCTTGCCTAGCAAGGTGAAGATTAATTTGCTGTTCGAATTGGTTTGGCTCTGGAAGAAGATAAGCTGGGATGCCTAGTGACCATGTTTCGGCGAGGGTTTGAGAGCCAGGAGTGATTATTGCGAATTCGCAGGATGAGAGGTCGTGAAGAAAAGTGTCCTCACAAGTTACTACATGCTCTAACTCTTTATATGGAAGTAGGTGGTGAGCAGGGATCCCATAAACCTTGCCAGTTAGTCCTGTCTCCTTTGCGACAACCTGAATCTCTCGTAATCGATCACATAGGCTTTCTTTAATATATACGACAAAGTGTTTTCTAGCTGGTTTCCAGTGAAGCTGGTCGAGCTTTTTTCTAGTGATCGCTCCAACGTAGTTTTCAGACGCGGTTTCTGTAGGAATAGCGAATGCCTTAGAGACTATCCTTTTATCGGCAAAAGGCGAAAAGCTGTATAAGAGAAGCCACATGAGAAGCCTCTGAATATTATCACTCAAGGGAAGGCGTTTAGGCATTTCTGAAGAGATCATGAACCGCTGACTATCAAGTGTAATATGCGGGATTCTCAGCTTTTGAGAAATCCACCAAGCAAGAGGCTCGAAGTCAGAAACGGTAACGTCAGGCATCCATTTATCAAATGATGCAATAATGGGTTGAGTGTATTTCTCTCGCCTAAAAACAAAGCCAGAATTTTGTAGAATGGTTCGAAATAAAGAAATCTTTCCATTGCTGAAAATATACTTTGGCATATCAATTTCCTTCACCCGATCAAAGCCAAACCTCTTTGTCAGGAGCTCGTAAGCATCCAAATTAGTATAAAATCGGACATCATGCCCCCTTTCAATGAGTTCACCACCTACAGCTAAGGCACGAGAAGCGTGACCTCTTGTCATCCCTACAAGTGTGTATGCGATGTTCATTTAAAGTAAGGTTGTCTTATATTATAGAATATGATTATTCAACTGTTGTTAAGGGTGTTCAGTGTTCTATGTGTCCAAGAGAGAACTTCCTTTAATAATCTTTATTTCACTTTTTCTCTTCTGTCTGGCTTCCCTGAAAAAGCCAACAAGAAGCTCTTTTGATTCCTCTTCACAGATTCCAAATGTTATTTCACAGGCGTGATTTAATGGGGGGTTAGATTGTAAAAGATTTATCCAGCCTCCGCATGCTCCAGCTTTTGGGTCTGGGAGTGCGAAAATTACTTTCTTAGGTCTACAGTGCACGATAGCACCAGCACACATCGGGCATGGCTCTTTTGTTACATAGATAGTACATTCTTCTAATCTCCAGTCTCCTATGTGAGATTGAGCAGCTGTAAGAGCAAGCATCTCTGCGTGCGCGGTAGCATCTTTAAGCGTTTCAACTTGGTTCCAACCTCGTGCGATGACTTTCTCATCTTTTACTATAACTGCACCAATTGGGACTTCATTCGCATCATACGCTTTTTTCGCTTCACGGAGAGCTTGATGCATAAAGTAACTGTCATTGAATAATTCTTCCATAGTTATTTTTGTGCCTGAGGTAGAGGATCATCTTTAAAGTGATAGTACTGAGCTTTAATCATTTCTGCATCTTCATAAAGCTGAGAAAGCTGTGAATCTTGCCATGCACGCTTTGAATAATTCAGGGCTTTTTTTCTATCGCCCATTGCGAAGTATACTTCAGCAGCAGTATCTAAATACGCTGCTCGCCTGGGAGCGGAAATCAGTGCTTCCTTAATATATTTATTTGCCGTAGGAAGCTCCATAACCGCTCTGCTAGCAAGCCATGCGACAGTATTCTTCAGTCCGTATGCCTTTGGGTAGAGAGCGATAGTTTCCTGAAAGAGGTTAAGATTATCCTCTAACGATTTCTTCAATAATGAATTATAGCCGAGCTTTCTCATAATGGGATATAAATCATCGGCTATTATGCCATTTCCCTTCCACTGTTGAGCTAAATTGCCTATTATTTTAGCTGCAAGTTTCGGTTTGTTTCCCTCTTTAGCATAGTATTGTGCCCATGATAGATCTGTTTTATAACGAAAGAGCATAAGCATATCTATTATTCGGTTTCCGCTTTCATAGTTTTTTTTGAGAGTTTCAAGAATGCACGCTTCTCCAAAAATAGCTGCCATATAGTGCTCGCCTTCATTGGCATAGTACTCTTTTCCATGCTCTAGGAAGGCATTATACATTGTGCCATGATTCTCTTCAGGGTTTGTTACATTTAGTCCTTTATCGAGGTATTGCTTCACATATTTAGGGAGTGAATTACTTTTAAACACGCTGAGTGCTAAATTAAGAGCTCTAGGATCATCTAAGGCTTTCTCATTATACTTTTCTATATTTTCATTAGACTCTTCTAGTAGCCCGCCCTTTTCCATAATGCCAGCAAGGTGGAGCTTCATGAGATCCTGCTTATCGCTATTTATTTCATTTTGCTTAAGAGCTAGTTCAGCCGCTTCTTTTTCCCGACCCAAGAACACATACTGATTCATCAACTGATTTGCATTTTGGGTCGACTGGTTTTCTTGATACTGACCTTCAAGAAACTTAAGAACTTTGTCTTTATAACCAATATATGTGTATAGACTTGCTAAGTGGCTTTCGCGACGTGAATCATTTGGGTTCTCTTCACAATCCTTTTCAACGGTAGAGATAAGTGCTTCTACATTCTCTAAAAGCTCCTCGCCCTCAATATTTCCACCTGTAGAAGAGAGGATAAGGGTGATGTGGTCAGAGAAAGAAAAGTGAGGAAAGAGTTCAGTGGATATCTGCCATAAATATTGGTGAATATCATTAGAGGAGATGAAAATACGTTTTAATTTTATTTCATTTCCCTCTAGGATTTCCGAGGCGTAGCGTAAAGCTTGTTTAGTGTAACCTTGAGAATGGAGCTGGGTTAGGAAATTAAAGCGAATAGCAGCATCTTTTTTCGCTTCCTTCCAGAGAGGATCGAGCATTGCATCTAGTGCTGAGCTACCACCAAGCTCACGTAAGGTTTCTCCTAATACTCCTAAACCTTCGAGGGCAGAGTCAAACCACCATTCCCCATCGCTATTACTAATATTCTTGTTTATCCATTCTTCGCTTGGTTGCTCCCCAAAGGGATAATCAAACAAATTAAAGAACTCTTCGTAACGTGCACTACCAGATAGATACTTAGTCAACCGTAACTTTTCTTCCTCATTTGCTAAGGAAAAGGCACTAGAATTTTTACCTAATGCTATAAAATGCATGATAGCACGGGTCTTATGCTTTTTACCCGTTTTACTGGCTGCAGTTAGAGCAACTTCGTATTGATTCATGCTTTCCCAATTTCCTAAAAACCGTGCTTCAAAAGCATTGAGAAAATCTTGATTTATTTTTGGGTCAGTATTTTCCCTCTTCCACCAAGTGAAGTATTCTTGTAGGTCACCTTCGCGAATTGCGAGCCCAGCAATGAAGGCTTCATCTTCCATCTCCAGTGCTAATTCTTTAGCTTTATCCAAATTACCTGATGTTCGTAAGACAGCCAGATGTCTCTTTTTATCAAGGTCTGATGGGGTTTGAAGCTCACCAAAAGCTTTGATTACATCTTGCTCTGAATCCCCTAGAAGAGAAATTGCGGCCCAAAGTCTAGCATTTTCAGTATTAGAATTTGCTAAATCTAAAACTTCAAGTGCCTTTTCAATCTCACCATTCTGCATGAAATGACTGACAGCAGGCTTTACCAAATAGGAAATTTTAGGTGTTAAATCCTCTTTGAAATCAGAGTCATCTAAATGGTGGAAGATCGAAAAAATTTGAGGGTAAGCTTCTAACTTAATAAGAAGGTTTATAATTTCAGCTTTTCTCTGAGGCTCAGCCCCATGAAACTCCTTCACTAAAGTTTTCACCTCTTCTGGCGTATCTGGACCTATTTCTGAAATCATATCCATAGTGATTTCTTTGATTCTAAATCTCACCTCGGGGTCTTTAGAGCCCGCATGCGCTTGTAATTGTTCCAGATTAGCGGTTTCCCATAGGTATTTACTTGCTGATGCCCTTACATGATAATCGGGATGTGAAAGGTTACTTAAAGCCTCATCAATATTCGCAAATATTACCGCTTCTTCCTGAGCGATCAGCAGAAGTGGTAGAAAGAGAACGAAGATGATTAATTTTAGAAACATTTATTATATAACTGCCCTTATTGTTCTTAATCGTCAAT
The DNA here is from genome assembly GCA_938008215.1 of uncultured Verrucomicrobiales bacterium. Taxonomy (GTDB): domain Bacteria; phylum Verrucomicrobiota; class Verrucomicrobiia; order Verrucomicrobiales; family Akkermansiaceae; genus WTJZ01. Next base: position 10,582 of record CALLLS010000071.1, read on the forward strand.
GACTTGTTTCTTCTTCAGGAGTAAGAAAGCGTAAAATTACTTTGCTCAATACTTAAAAGACGTGGCAGATTGCACTTATGAGTAAAGAGCCTGAAAAACTAGATTTCATCCGCCAAATTATTGCTGATGATTTAAAAAATGGAACGCATGAGACAACCGTTACTCGATTTCCACCCGAACCCAACGGGTATTTACATATTGGGCATGCGAAGGCGATCTGTCTGAACTTCGGAATAGCGGGGGAAAATGCATCGTCGGGCGCACGGTGTAATTTACGCTTTGACGATACAAACCCGGAGAAGGAAGAAACAGAATATGTAGAAAGCATTAAGGAAGATGTGAAGTGGCTAGGCTTTGATTATGGGGAGAACCTTTACTTCGCCTCTGATTACTTCAATTATTTTTATGACTGCGCAGTGCACTTAATTAAGGAAGGGAAAGCTTATATAGATGAGCAAACGCCTGATGAGCTTAAGGACACGCGTGGAAACATCACAACACCAGGTAAAAACTCTCCCAATAGAAACCGCCCGATGGAGGAGTCCCTCTCTTTATTTCAAAAAATGAAGGCGGGTGAAATCGCGGAAGGAAAAGCGGTTCTCCGTGCCAAAATTGATATGGAGTCCCCCAATATGAATATGCGCGACCCTATCTTATATCGCGTCATGCATGTTTCGCATCATCGCACAGGAGACACTTGGAAGATTTACCCCATGTATGACTTCGCGCATACGCTGGAAGATGCCCATGAGCATGTAACACATTCCCTCTGCACTTTAGAGTTTGAACTACACCGTCCCCTTTATGAGTGGGTGGCAGAGAATTGCCCGCTTCCCGGAAAGCAGCCCCGCCAGATAGAGTTTTCTAAGCTAATGCTTTCCCACATTGTGATGGGTAAGAGAAAACTTAAGGAAATGGTGGATGAAGGAATAGTGGCAGGTTGGGATGATCCGCGCTTGCCTACGTTATCTGGAATTAGACGTTTAGGATATCCACCAGCTGCGATTCGTGAGCTTTGTAAGACAGTAGGAGTGACTAAGTTTAAAGGGACTACTGACATTGCGGTTTTAGAGAAATGCGTGAGAGATGAACTGAATAAGACCGCGCCGCGTCGCATGGGTGTTCTTAGACCACTAAAAGTTATTATTACAAACTTTGAAGCAGGTCATCCGGATGGAGTTCTTTACTGTGAGGCGAAAAATAACCCTGAAGACCCTGAAGCCGGGACGCGTCAAGTGCCTCTGATCAAGGAGATCTACATCGAGAAAGAGGACTTCATGATTGATGCGCCTAAGAAATATTTCCGCTTAAAGCCAGATGGGGCAGTGCGGTTACGTGGTGGATATATTGTCCTGTGCACTGGATATAAAGAAGAGGCTGGAGAGGTCACGGAAGTTCACGTAGAATATCTTCCTGATACTGTCGGAGAGCCTGCGCCAGAGGGTGTAAAGTGTAAGGCGGCAATCCACTGGGTAAGTGCAGAGCATGCGTTAGAGGCCGAAGTAAGGTTGTATGATCGCTTATTTACAGAAGAAGCCCCTGATGACACCGAAGGTGGGTTCCGTGAATGTCTTAACCCTCATTCTTTAGAAGTGTTGGAAGGTGTGAAGCTTGAGCCATCTTTCGCAGATGTGCCTCCTGAGTTTTCGTGTCAACTGGAACGGATTGGGTATTTCACAACGGATCGCTATGATCATAAAAAAGGAGAGAAAATCATCCTTAATCGGACAATTGCTCTGAAGGATTCCTGGAAGAAATAAGCCCTATTTCAAAACAATGATCCCGTTAAAATCAGAGCGACGCCAATAGAAGTCGTCGCTTCTATACATGCAACACCCCAGTTTTGGTCTTCGCTAATTTCAACGCCAAGCTTATTCTGTGGAAATAAAAGTTTATCAGTAATGACGCGGACGACTCTTAAGAAAATAACGGTGAAAAACCCCCAAATGATAATACCGATCAGGCTATCATAATACTGTAGGTAAAAAGAAAGGAGTATTCCCAGAGCAATAAGGCTCCCTCCGAAGCTTATTCCCGCTGCAACGTTATTACGTTCCAATTCCTCATGGAGAGAATAGGAAATGAGTTTAGCGTAGACTTTAGCATAAAGAATAAAGAGGAGCTGTGTGGCAATAAACCAAATAAGAGTGAGTAGGAGTTCTATCCCAAACGAGAAAAAGCCAGAATCAATAATAACGCCCCTGATGATAATAGCAGTAGCGATGTAGCTTCCCGCTTGCACGGCACCGACTCCAACATTCTTGTCGGAAATTAACTCTTTTCGATTAGAAAATTTTGGAAGAAGAAGCTTATCATTCACGATTCTCGAAAGTAGTAGAAGAACGCATCCTAAAGTCGCCCAAATGCATGTATTAAAGAGATCGATGGTAATATTCCTACTGATGTAAGGAGACGTCAGCACTCCGTTTAAAATGAGAGACAACGCTAATAGAAAACCTGCAAAGGAAACTGCTACCGCCTTATTATCCACCTCTGTCAACTGATAATCTATCTTATAACCAGCGAGAAGCTGGTTAATACTTTTAGAAACTAAGAGGATGGCTATCGTAAGGAAAAGATAGAGGGCAGCTTGCCAATCAAAAAGGGAAGCTAAGTCATTTAAGGAAAACAATTCTTTATTCATGGTTTTTTGAAATCTATTTGCATCTACTATCTTAAAGCACTTCTGAAAAACGTCTTTGACGAGTAAAAAGAAATGATTTTGGCGTGAAAAAAACCCCACTTGGCGAACCAAGTGGGGTTTTTCGTATAAGACGGCTTGTGCAAAACCGTCTTATATGTAGTAGCAAAATTAATCTTCGCTTGGGCTCCACTCTTCTGGTGAAGCAAGGTTGAATGCCTGCTCGAGTCCAACAAGATCGCTGGTTGGCTTGAGGGTCTCGAAGGATGCAGACTCTTTCTTGAGCTGATCCTCAGTGTAACTTACGGCTTTCACGGAGAGGCCAATACGGCGTTCTACACGGTCTACTTTAATAACACGTGCTTCTACATCATCACCTACTTTAGCTACATCTTTAACACGCTCAACGTGCTCTTCAGAAAGTTGTGAAATATGGATAAGCCCATCAATATCACCTTCTAAGTTAACGAATGCGCCGAAGCTTGCAATCTTAGCGACAGAGCCTTTTACGATATCACCAACTTTGAAGCGTTGATCGATATTTTCCCATGGATCCATGCCTACTTGCTTGATTCCAAGAGAAACACGCTCGTTTTCATGATCTACCTGAAGAACTACCGCTTCCACTTCATCACCCTTCTTAATTACTTCTGATGGGTGATTTATTTTACGTGTCCAAGAAAGATCAGAAACATGGATCATTCCGTCGATTCCTTCTTCGAGACCAACGAATGCTCCATAAGAAGTAAGGTTACGCACAGAACCTGTAATCTTGGTTCCAATAGGATAACGCTCTTCGATCTTAACCCAAGGGTTTTCCTCAAGCTGACGAACACCGAGGGAGATCTTCTGCTCTTCCAAGGAAACACCTAGAACGACAGCCGTAATCTTTTGTTCTAGTTCTAACACATCAGATGGACGCGAAATACGCTTCACCCAACTAAGCTCAGAAACGTGAACGAGACCTTCTACACCTTTTTCAATTTCGATGAATGCGCCATAAGGAAGAAGCTTAGTAACACTACCAGATACTTCTTTGCCGATTGGATATTTGGCAAGAATGTCTTCCCATGGGTTATCTCCCATTTGCTTAAGACCAAGTGATACACGCTCTTTTTCTTTATCAATTTCAAGGATTTGTACATCAATAGGTTGCCCAATACGCACCATTTCTGATGGGTGGGTGACACGACCCCAGCTCATGTCTGTGATGTGGAGGAGTCCGTCCATTCCCTCAAGGTCAACGAAGGCCCCGAAATCTGTGATGTTTTTCACAACACCCGTCACCTTATCGCCCACTCCAACAGTTTGGAGGAATCTTTGGCGACGCTCTGAGCGCTCAGCCTCGATCACTTCACGGCGTGATAGAACGACGTTTTTACGGTCTTCATTGATCTTAACGATCTTAAATTCATAAACATTTCCAACATATTCGGAAAGGTCTTTTGGTGGAATGATGTCTACTTGTGATCCAGGAAGGAAAGCTTCAACACCTACATTTACAGTAAGTCCGCCTTTAACAGCCGCTTTTACTTTTCCTTTAACAAGTCCACCGTCTTCGTAAACCCCAACGATTTTCTCCCAGTTTTGGCGGTATGCTGCTTTTTCCTTAGAAAGAACAACCATTCCTTCATCATCTTCTAGTTTCTCAAGAAGGACTTCGATTTCGTCTCCAACTTCAATTTCTTCTCCATCGAACTCGTTAGAGGCGATCACGCCTTCTGATTTATACCCGATATTGACGATGACCACTTGCGGGCGAATCGCTATTACGGTTCCCACAACGATAGATCCTTCCTTAAATTCACGGAAGTTCGCGTTGATGAGTGCATCGAGCTCTGGACTAATAGTAGGCTCTGCTACTGCTGCTGACATATAATTTATTATGTTTAGTTAAGTTATTATTGTGGTGAAAAGGCACTTTTACTCATGCGAGGTTTCACCGGTTTTGCCTCTCTACTTGTGATGGTGTGAGGCACCTACCCAACACAAGGAAGCGTGAAATTAGGGGCTGATCATCAGAAAGCAAGAAAAAAGAGACAACACTTTTCAGATTTCAAATTGAGAATCTGCATTAATTATATTATGCTGAGAAATACTTTTTTCTGTTTATAACGCAAATTCCATGATTATTTAGATTAATAAAATGAAATTCACCTTATTAGCTTTATCACTTACCGCTGGTTTCAGTTCAGGCGCTTTGATCATTACACTTAGTTTTGTGGATGGCACAAATACAACGTTTGGGGCTCTTTCAAGCTATAGGGCGGGAGCTCTTGTTCCTACTGGTTTAGATGGGACATCAACTGGGGGCGCGCTTGCAGGAGGTAATGGGATTTTTGCTGATGATGCAGGAGGTAGCAATGGCCAAGACGGAGCGTGGACTCAGTCATCATTTAGCTTAGTGCTGCCTTCAGCTGTTGCTCCAGCAGGGCAAGTATTTTGTGGTTGGGAAAACGTTACGCTTTCTTTTTCATTTGAGGTGACTCAAGGAGGGCTTGAATTTACTGACCAGCTTGAGTTACCATATGATGGCGCGGGAGCTGTTGATGGATTTAGAATAGCAGGAACCGCCTCAGGTACAGGTGCGTTTGCGAGCGATGGAACACCTTCCACCGCATCAGGGGCAGTTTCATTTAATACGGGAGCCGCAGATGCTACTTTTGAAGCAGCTCTAGATGCCGCAGAGAATAGTCCTGTAACTTTTAATTCAAGCAATGCAGGGACATATTCTCAAGACCTTGATTTCGGAGGTTCGGCTGCACAGCCCATCGGCTCAATCGATAATCTAGATATTAATTTATTCACTAATGCAACTAATGAAAATGCACAGTTAACTGATTTCTCCTTTTTTGGTGATGCCGTTTTTGCTCCAGACGGGACTCATCTTCCAGAACCGAGTGCGGCTACTTTCCTTGGGATTGCAGGACTTACTTTCCTGACGCGGCGCAAGCGTATTTAAGGAGCCATCCATGCTGTAAACGGTTTCTAAAAAATACTTGGATGCTTGATTAAGGTGTGTATCCACCTTTCTTTATTCTATGGGAAAGAAGAATCGAATCAAAATAAAGTCTGCGCAAGATATTGAGAAAATGCGGGTCGCAGGCAAGGTGGCAAGTGACATTCTTCAGCGCGCGGCGTCATTTATAGAGGCTGGAAAAACGACAAAAGAAATAGACTTATATGCTGCGGAGTTAATGAAGGAACATAACTGCCGCAGTGCTTTTTTAGGCTACCGTGGTTTCCCTGCTTATACTTGTATCTCAATTAATGAGGAAGTTGTACATGGAATCGGTTCTGAACGTGTGATCAAAGACGGAGACATTGTTTCCATAGACGTAGGTATTCAAAAAAATGGATGGATAGGAGATAATGCACTCACAGTTGCAGTAGGTAATATCTCACAAGAGGCGAAGAATTTAATGATTGCGACGGAGCAATCTCTCTTCGAATCTATATCTTATGCAAAGACAGGAGAGTCTCTTGCTGATCTTTGCGGAGCAGTTGAAGAATACGTTGAGAAATTTGGTTATAGCGTTGTAAGAGACCTAGTTGGGCACGGAGTAGGGAAGGACTTACATGAGGACCCTCAAGTGCCTAATTATCGTCCGCAAGGTAAAGACGTGAAGCTTAAGGCAGGAATGGTTTTAGCGATCGAGCCTATGATTAATCAGGGTGTAGGTGATGTAATCTGCCTCGACGATGATTGGACAATCGTGACGAAAGACTCAAAGGTTTCCGCTCATTTTGAGCATACTGTATTAGTGACTGATGAAGGTCCTGAAATCCTGACTCCAAGACCTAGGCTCTCTTTTTAGTTTGAGGCCTGCTCTTTACTACGCCTCTAATTTAGCGGTAAGTTTTTCTATCTGCTCAGAAATCACACCCCATTCTGAATACGCTTTTTCTAATTTCTTAGAAATATTGGCATAAGCACGGGAGGCTTCTTGCATCTTCTCTCCGTCTGCAGTCACCTCTGGAGAATTCATATGCTCCGTGAGCGTGGATTCTGCCCCTTCAAGTTCAGCTATTTCTGTCTCATAAACCTTAAGCTCTTTTTGTAGCGGTTCTAATTTTTCTTTTTTAAGACGGCGTATCTCTGCTTCCTTTTTACGCTGCTCCTTTCGGTTTAGACCACTACTTGAAGAGGAGCTTTTACCTTGGGTTGCTTTGGCAGCCGTGTGTTTGGCGGCATTCTTCTCCTCTTCTTTTTTAGACAGGTAATAGCTGAGGTTTCCATGAAACATTTTTGGCTGGCGCGCTGGTTCAAACTCGATGGTGCGTTCACAGATAGGATCTAAGAAGTCACGGTTATGTGAAACGATTACGATTGTGCCTGGATAGTTTATGAGGGCATTTTTCAGGACATCTTGCGATTGCATGTCCAAGTGGTTCGTGGGCTCATCCAAAATGAGGAAGTTCGCTGGTTTCACAAGCATGCGGACGAGCGCTACCCGAGAGCGTTCTCCACCAGAGAGGACGCCTACTTTCTTAAAGACATCATCACCACGGAAGAGGAAGCACCCCAGTATGTTTCGGGCAGAGGCTGCCGCTTGACGCGTGGCTACTTCTTCTACCGTTTCTAGAACCGTTTTATTAGGATCTAATTCATCCGCATGGTTTTGGGAAAAGAAGGAAGGGAGGACTTTTCCTCCAAGCTCAATTTCTCCGGTAGATTGCTTTAGTTCACCAGTGATGAGCTTACAGAATGTGGATTTCCCTGCGCCATTAGGGCCGACGATCGCGAGCTTTTCACCGCGGGTGAGCTCCATGTTAAATTCAGGAAAGATGACCTTGTCTCCATAAGACTTAGAAGCTCCTTCTAACTTTACGATGGAGTGCATGGAGGCAGGAGGGTCAGGAAAGCGGAAGTCTACATGGACTTCATCATCCTCTATTTCTATGCGCTCCATTTTTTCAAGCTGCTTAAGACGGGATTGGGCTTGTGTCGCTTTAGAGGCTTTTGCGCGAAAACGGTTAATGAAATCTTCAGCCTTAGCGATTTCTCTTTGCTGGGATTTATATTGCTTGAGTAAAATCTCTTTTCGGTGGGCTGACTCTTTTTCGTAAAAGCTGTAATTTCCAGAGTAGTCTTCAGCGCGCCCACGAGAGAAGGCTATTGTGCGTGTTGTTAAGGTATCTAGTAGTGCACGATCGTGCGAAATAAGAATAATGGCGCCTTTGTAGTTTTTAAGAAAGGTTTCCATCCATATTTGCGTCTCAAAGTCTAGGTGGTTCGTAGGTTCGTCTAAAAGTAGGACTTCTGGTTCTTGGAGGAAAAGCTTAGCCATCGCGATGCGCATTTGCCACCCTCCTGAGAATTCAGAGCAGTCACGCGTCATGTCTTCTTGCTTAAAACCCAGCCCCTTAAGAATAGATTCCACTCTAGGCTTTATTTTAGAAGGATCATTTTCATCTAGCTTCAGTTCCAGTTCTCCTAGCTCTTCAAGGAGATCAGCATATTCAGAAGTCTTGGGGTCTATTGATTCCAAGCGATCAGATTTTTCATCGATGCGGGCTTGTAGCGCTTGAACTCCAGAGAAGGCTTTCATCGTTTCATCAAAAAGAGAGATTCCTTTGATGTGAATGCCTTCTTGCGGGAGGTATCCTACTTCGCATCCACGCGGCATCACAATCTTACCGTCATTAGGCTCGATGAGGCCTGCAATGCATTTCATGAGCGTAGATTTACCTGCGCCGTTATGCCCTGCAAATGAGATCTTTTGTTTTGCTTGAACCACAAAAGAGAGATCATCAAAAAGGACGCGGGGACCGAATTCTACTTTTACATTCTGGATAGCAAGCATGGATGGAGTTCTTTACAGCAGAAGAAATGCATCTAGCAATACTTTATCCTGATAGCTTTTGCGACAAACCTGTCTCCTTTCCGATTATAGAGTGCATTTAGGATACTTGTCGTATCACAAGAGGCGGTGACGAAATTTTCTCACCCACCTCCGTTCCCAATAATTTTTTTGCGAGCGGCGATGACGGGGTAATAATCGTCACTTCTTCGTTCTTCACTGTAGCTTCTATTCCGCCGCCCGATTCACTCATTAAAAAATAGATAATGTCATCGCCACGCAGGCATTTAATGAGAGAGCCAATGGATACTTTTTTAAAGATAGGGGAGCTGCGGCAAACATTCAGATCACTTAAAGCTCTTTCATATTCACTCACTGAATTCGCAAGCCCATGTGCTAGGTATGCTTCTTCTGTGGCGCGAGTGTCATATTTCCCTTCTTGCTTGGATTGTTCGCTAGTAGCACCAGCCCGAGATGTATCAAAAGCAGATTTAGCGTCTTTCCACTTTCCATTAATAACCACTTCTAGAGCTTCAATGGCTTGTTCTTTATTCATTCTAAAAAAGTAAGACGTTTTTTAGATCCTAAAAAGCTTTTTTACCGATTGCCTTTTAAGTTCTAGCTCTCTCCACTCATTGGTCAGGCGAGATGCCTCGATAATTCCACATCCTGACGGTATTTTTAGCATGCCATTTTCATAGGAAACCATTCTAATAGCGACGAGTAAACGGAGCCTTCCTTCGTGATAGAGACCAAACGGAGCCCCAAAAGACTCTGGGCACTCTAGGTTTTCTCTCCAAGAAATAAGTTGCTCCATTGTCTGCGTAGATCTAGGTAGGGGGCCTAGTGCTGGAGTAGGGTGGAGATGATGAATGAGGTCATCCGGGTTGTGGCTTTTATAGAGCTCTACATCTATCGCGGTATGGAAATGAATGAGTGACCCAATATCTAAAATACGGCGCGCGTGCCTCTTAGTCATTCCAAGTGGGGTGAGCTTTTTAGATAAAGTGTCCGCAACGAACTCATGCTCTTGGATTTCTTTTTCATCAAAGGCGAAGACATCTCTCTCATCGTTACGCGCTGTTCCCGCAAGTGCCATCGTCTTTAGCTTACCTTCAAACGACTCAAATAAAAACTCTGGGGATGCACCCGCAAATCCAGCACCCTTTATCGATAATCCGTAGGGAAAGAGATTATGGTGTAAGGGGAATACTCTAGAGGCAAGACTCGCTAGGACATCCTCATTTGCTTCTACTTTTTCCACCACTACCGGAACCGATTTTTTCAAATTCCCATCATGGATTTCTTTAGTGATTTCTTGGAAGACATGAGAAAAAGAATTTGGTGACGGTGACTGCCATTCAAAATGCGTGACACTTCCTCCATTTAAATAGTCAGGTAATTTCTCCCCTTCTATTTCAATAATGCTTTGAGGAATAAGCCATGGGGTGGGGGAGCATAGATCAAAGTTGTTTGTGTAAAAAGCCGTTTTTCCAATCGGGCATTGAGCTACTTTTTCAAAAGGCCCTTCAGCGAAAAAGACTTTCCCTGAATTAAAACCAATAAATGCCCAGTCTCCTGAGGCTGCCTTACGATACTCTGCCATGGAACTGATATAATGCGATTACGTTGCAGGGGCAATCCTTTGCAATAAACGAGATGAAATATAGAGACCTACCATGACGGCAAAGCCCAGAATAATATTAAGGGGGCGGGGGTGAGGTAGTGATAAATAGGCTAGCCCATCTACTAAGCATAAACCTGCTAAACTTATGCTCACAAATTTTCCCAGCTGCTTTTTAATGAGGGCACTTCTGGCTGTTAAGAATGAAAGCGTAAACATTACCAGTGCAAGGTATGAGATACCTTCTGTGGAAAAGTGGAAATGAGTAAAGACTGGAGCCAATAGACACCCAATGCCGACCCATTTGATAACTGGAGATAATGTGTTCTTAGCTTCATTTCTCGCAACTGCTGTGATTCCCGCAATATAAAGTAGAATCCCTATTCCGATAGGTGCGACGGAGAGGAGACCATTGTTATTAAGAAATGAGTATAACTCTTTAGGTGGTGTGTTTACGGGAAGATCATTCACGCAGGCAAAACCTAAGAAATAAAGGCAGGCTCGACAGAGTCCCATCGGGAGGATTCCCCATATCGTTTTTTTATGGGTGAGAGTATAAATCCAAATGAAAAAGAGTAAAAGAACGGTTGTTAATACAGCGGTGGAACCAAGGATATAAGAGCCCGCAATCCCTAAAGCTGTGCTAATAATGATGAGAAACAAGAGGATAGAGGGAGATAGCCTTCCACTAGGGAGAGCTCGCTCTGCTTTATGTGACGCATCCCAAGCTTGATCATGGTAATCATTATAAAAACAACCTGCGATGTAGAGGAAACTACCCGTTAAGCCCCCAATGACTAAACGCTTCCAATCAATGCTATTAATTTCTAATTTTAGGTGATGGGCGGTAACTAAGAAACCACAAAAGACATTAGACCATACGGTGGGAAGATTTGATATTCTTCCTGCTGCTAAGAGGTCTCTTAATGTTTGGCTCATCTTCTCCGAGGAGACTTCCGCTTTTGAACGGTTTTTCTGTAGCCTCGTTTCTTCGCTGGTCTCTTCTTCGTCTTATTCTTGGGCGCTTCTTTTTTAATCCCAGGATTGCGCTGTAAGGCTTTAATTTCACCTTCTTCTAACTCGCGAACTTCTCCTGGCTCCAGATCTAACCCTTGATATGAACCAATCCTAACACGTGTAAGCTTTTTTACCTGATAGCCTAGAGCTCTGCACATCAGGCGAATTTGACGTTTTAAGCCAGTTTCTAAAACCATCGATAGACGGCGCCCTGTGATTCGCGTTACAGCCTTAGCCGTCGCTTTACCTTCCTCTAGATATACCCCTCTCAGAAACTGTTCTAGGTGTTCATCTGAAATAGGCTGATTCACGGTGACGATATATTCCTTCTCGATTTTCTTGCGAGGATGAGTAAGTTTATTTGCCAGTTCTCCATCATTAGTAAGGACGAGAAGCCCTTCTGACTCTTGATCTAAGCGTCCGACATGGTTGAGATGATGATACTTAGGAGGAAGAGTGTCGTAAATGGTTTCACGATCTAGTTCATCATTCTTTGTAGTCACATACCCTGGAAGCTTGTTAAATATAACAGAAAGCGTGTCCTTTGAGCGCACAGACCGACCATTGAGTTTTACATGATCTTCAGGTTTTACGATGTAGCCTGGTGTCACACAGGGCTCATTATTGACTGTGACACTCCCGTCAAAAATGAGGGTGTCAGCTCCACGCCGAGAAGTCTTCCCGGAGGAAGCGATGAATTTATTGAGGCGAACGCCTTCTTTTGGTGCATTGTTCATACCGAAATTTCACAATTTGGGTGAGTTGTTTTAGATAAGAAAAGCGGATCACATGAGTGCTCCGCTTTCGAAAAGTAATTGTTAAGCGGAAGGAGGTTTACCCTTCAATCTTGGTTTTTGGAAGACCAATAGGACTACGTCCTTCTTCCCATTTACCACGTTCGCGGAGGGCTTTGATGCGCTCGAAACGCTTCATTACAGACTTCTTACCGCTTGCGGACCCTGATGCTTTAAGGCTGTTGTGCTTTGACATAATGAATTTCTTTAAATTTAGAGCGTTGCTATACTACTGATAACGGAATAAGGGCAAGGATTTATTTATGTTTTCTAAAGGATTTTCTCCTTTTTGCAATTGGGGAGTTGCTATGAAATAAAAACTTAACCTATATACTGATGTAAAGATGGCAAAAAACGCATATGACTTAATTTTAAAAGTAAGTTGTCCAGACTCTCCTGGCCTTGTTTCCAAGATTGCGAACTACATAGCGAGTCATAATGCAAATTTGATCGAGTTTACTCAATTTGCAGATTCTGTGAATAGAAAGTTTTTTTCGCGTCTCGAGATAGACACTTCTGAATCTAAGGTGAGCGTTGATGAACTCAAAGAGGGTTTTTCAGTGTTAGGCAAATCGATACAAGCAAACTGGCATTTTAGGCAACTTCCTCATAAAACAAAGACTGCCATCTTAGTAACAAAGACCTCTCACTGCTTAAATGAGATTCTCTGGCGCACCCAAGAAGGGGAATTGCCAATCGAAATCACCTCAGTCATTGGTAATCGGGAAGACTGTAGGGAATTAGTAGAGCGTGCAGGCTTAGTATTTCACTATGTAGATTTTAAGGAGCAAGGTAAGCAGGACGCCTTTAATGAAATCTCTAGTATCTTGAATGCAGAAGAAGTGAACTTAGTAGTGCTCGCCCGATTCATGCAGATTATGCCAGAGGCACTTTGCTCCCAGTATGAAGGACGCATGATTAATATTCACCATAGTTTTTTACCTGCTTTCATCGGTGCAAATCCTTATCGTCAGGCGTATAATAGAGGGGTGAAGCTGATTGGTGCGACGTGCCACTATGTAACCAGTGATCTTGATGCGGGACCCATCATCGAGCAACAAGTCCACCGCGTGAACCACTTCCACTCCGTGCACGATTTAACGAGAATGGGAAGAGACTGCGAGCGAGCAGCCCTTGCGAAGGGAATACGTTACCATGTCTATGATCGTACGATCATTGATGGAAGAAGAGCGATCGTTTTCTCTGATTAATTATTTACTGGTTCTTTGACTCACCTATTAGCTTAAATAATTAAGATAAGATGAAAGTAGGAAAGAAAATCGGAATAGGGGCAACGGTCTTCATTTGTGGAGTGCTCTCTATCTTAGCTATAATAGCATGGATAATACACTTCGAGTGGCAAAGAACTGGAGCCTATTCTGAGAATAGCTTCCCAATGAATAAATTGGCTTCAGACCTGACTACGATTGCGGTTCTTTCCATGTTGATTTCATGGCGTATTTGGTGGTGGGTTAAGAAAAGTTACAGTGATAAAATTTCTAATCGTTGATCGCTACAAACTTGTAAAAAAGATCTTCATGGTCGGTTGCTTAGAGAAGCATTTTACTCTTGCGGTATTTATCGTTTAGCCTGATTTTTCTTAATTCTAATTATATGATGAAGAGTAAACGTAAGATTGTTCTTTCCCTTGCCTTACTAGTCTTCCTAATGCCTGTAGTGATTCTGGTTTGGAATGGGATGAACGATCAGATTGGAAACGCGGACATTGCTCTTGTCCTTGGAAATAAGGTGAATCCAGATGGCTCACCATCGCAACGATTAAAAGCTCGGCTGGATACGGCGGCAAAATATTATAAAAATGGGAATTACCCTAAAGTTATCGTAAGTGGGGGAACTGGTATCGAGGGAATTCCTGAAGGGACAGTAATGAAGAAATATCTAGTGTCACAAGGAATACCTCCAGAAGCTATTCACGATCCGCAACTAACCAAGAAGGAGTAAGTTTTGTATCTCTACAAAGTGAAGTCCATGTCCAGACGTCGCCTTGTTGTGGGTTCTTAGCTTTCGCTTTATTCTTTTCCTTACATCCGCAGAAAGACCAGATTTCGTCTAATTGAATATCGGTGCAGGGGAGATCAACGAATATCTTATCCTGAAACCATGAAGTGAATTCTCCAAACTCACAAACGAGTTT
>CALLLS010000072.1 GCA_938008215.1 uncultured Verrucomicrobiales bacterium
CGGACAAAAGAGAGATTTATTAGAACTGATAGTCTAAGTAAAATTGGAAACGCCCACTATCATCATCCTGATCTCCAGTAGATACTGGAATGGCGTAATCAACAGCAAATGGACCAAACGGTAAGTTGAGACGCAACCCCACGCCTACATCAGTGTGTAATGTTCCACTGAAGTCATACGAATCAGCACTTACTAAACCAAAGTCTGTAAAGACTGCCCCTCTAACCGTATTAATAAGAGGAAATGTGAGCTCAACAGAGCCCCAAGCACTCGTAAGCCCACCGAGCGTCTCTTGAGTCACTGCGTCTCTAGTGCCATCGTTTACTGCACCTACGTCACGAAAGTCAAATCCTCTTAGATCACGAGCACCACCTGAGAATGTCCTTTCGAAAATGGGAACTGCATCGTCACCTAAACCATCTACTACAGACGCATCACCAGATAGATTAAGAATAATATCGTATGGTAATAAGATATGCTTAGCCCCCCTTAAATTAAGAGTATAAGCATTCACATCCCCAAACGCATATGTAGCACTTAGGTCCAATTTATGACCGCGTCGAGGAGTCACATTACTATCTCTAGAGTCATAGACATATGATGTTTTGATCGCATGTCTTGTAAAGCTACCGTCCTCTTGTGCAAACAAAGAACCGTTCGTTAAATTATCACTATCCACGTCTACATCTATTTTCTCTAAGCGATACTCAGTTCTAAGATACGCACGTCTTCCAAGCGGCTTACGAATAAATACAGCCCCACCAAAATTCGTTTGATCAAATTCATTAGATAAGAATCTACGATCTTGATAATATAGCTCACCGCCGAGAGAGAGGCGCCTACCTAAAAACCATGGCTCTGTAAGGCTCATCCTAAAATCCGTAGTCTCCGCACCAGCACGAAGCGATGTTGCGAAGCGTTGTCCCCCACCAGTGAACCCCCACGGGTTAGATAAATCAAAGTTAGTTTGTTCTAAGTTAATATACCCTACGATGCTATCGATGGAACTGAATCCTGCCCCGAACCCTAATGATCCAGTGCGCTTTTCATCCACTTGAATGTCTACGTCTCTATATCCAGATCTTGAACTGTTGTTAGCTGTAGTCTGCACATTGTTAAAGTAATTTAGGTTTCTGAGGCGATTCTTAGTAGTTTCTAGGTCTACCGAGTTAAACCACTCACCTGGTGTGAGAGGAACCTCACGGCGAATAACATTATCCTTAGTCGTATTATTCCCTTGGATATTTACACTACCTACTCTGAAACGGCTCCCTTCAGTAATTTCATATGTGATATACACCCCATCACTAGCGGTATTTTTCAAAACTGGTTTCACTCTTGCGTCAGCATAACCTTTAGAACCATAGTAGCTTCTTATAAGCTTAATATCATCCTGCATTTTTTCTGCAGAATAAGCGTCTCCTTCAAGTAAGGTGAGAGCTTTCCAGATTTCGTCAGTAGTGAAAACTTTTAGCCCTTTAAAACCGACACCAGAAACTGTGTAGAGATTTCCTTCATTGATTTGTATAACTAAATCAACCATTCCTTCTTTCTTAGCAGGAATTCTATCTATCTCAGGAATATCTACTCTCAGATAACCTTCATTCTGATAGAAATTGATGATATTTTGTATATCTTGTTGTAGAACTGAATTGTCGATTTGCCCAGATTTAGTAAGGAATGAGAAGACTCCCTTTTCTTTAGTTTCCATCTCTCTCTCTAGCTCAACTCCTGAAAAGGCGTTATTCCCAACGAAGGTGATTTCATCAACCTCGCCTTTAATCCCTTCATTAATAATAAATACTAAGTTTGAGAATCCATTATCTCCATCGTCTATTCTATAGGTAACTGAGGTATCAGGAAATCCTTTCTCTAAGTAGAGCTTCTCGATATTTCTTTTACCCCTAAGGATTTCAGTGTCATTAAGCGCACCACCAGAAACCATCTCTGTTTCTGTTCTTAGTTTCTTATCAGAGAAAATCGTATTCCCTTCGTAAGCGATTGCCTCCAAAGATGGACGCGTCACCACTTCTGCGACTATCTTTATTCCTTCCGCATTAGGTTCAGCAAGAAACGTTACATCATCCACTAAGCCACTTTCATAAAGGCGCTTCACATCATCATCGAGCTTATCATAACTGAATTTTTGCCCCGGTTTAACTGACATAAAGTTACGCAAGCGGTTTTCACTTACTGACTTAGGCCCGTTAATATTAATATCTACTCCCGTAATCGTCTTATCAGAAAAGACTTCCTGAGCGTGAGCAAATAGAGCTGAGAACCCTAACAACACGACTGCTAGGAGTGAGGTTTTCTTAAAATGAATATTCATCATCGCACCATAGAAAGCGATTTTTATTATCGATGGTCAAGACTCAACCTTTAAGTTCTTCAATTTTGGAATGCCCGCTCCATTTATAAGAAGAAAAACAAACAAAGTAATGGACAACGCTTCATTGAGAAATTTCCATAGTGAAACAAATGTCCGAAGAAACTAATCATAAACTTAATACTGAAAATGAAGCCTCCAATAATTGGATTGAAGGTCTCAAACAAGAAATCGCAACTGTTCTCATTGGGCAAGAAGCACTTGTTGACCGTCTGATAATATGCCTACTATGTAATGGTCACATCTTGCTTGAAGGGATGCCTGGAGTTGCCAAAACCCTAGCAGTAAAGGCTCTATCTGGCGCATTAGATGCTGACTTTTCACGCCTACAGTTCACACCAGACCTTCTTCCTGCTGACTTGATCGGCACGATGATCTATAACCCAGGAGATCAAACCTTCTCTGCTAAGCTCGGCCCTATCTTCGCGAATCTCGTCCTCGCAGATGAGATTAACCGCGCGCCGGCAAAGGTTCAGTCAGCCCTCTTAGAGTCCATGCAAGAACGTCAAGTAACGATTGGCGATACTACCTACCCACTCCCTGAGCCATTTCTCGTTCTCGCCACTCAAAACCCCGTTGATCAAGAAGGAACTTACCGCTTACCAGAAGCCCAACTAGATCGTTTCCTATTAAAAGTGCTCGTAGATTATCCAAGCGCGGATGAGGAGCTCGCTGTTCTTCGCTCCATGGCTACTACATCCCCAAAAATGGAAACTTCACTTGTCACCTCTCCAGAACAAATTGCTAAGAGCCGTGAAGCGATCAATAATTTGTATATCGATCCAGTATTAGAAAAATACATAGTCACGATCGTGCACGCTACCCGAGATGCTAAAAAGTATGACCCTTCTCTCGGCTCACTCATTCGTGCAGGAGCATCCCCTCGTGCCACCATTAACCTAGCACTTGCATCTAAGGCGAGAGCCTTCATGGAGGGGAGAAACCACGTCATCCCACAAGATATAAAGGATCTTGCTCCAGACGTATTAAGGCATCGTCTTCTGCTATCCTATGAGGCAGAGGCGGAGCAGAAAAGCGCCGATGACATTATCGCAGCTCTTCTTGAAAAGGTTCCTGTGCCTTAAAGAATTATGAGCCTCTCAACACCAGAAATCCAAGAGCTCATGGAGCGGGTGCATGAATTAGAGATTCGTGCAAAAAAACTCGTTCATGAAATGTTCGCTGGTGATTACTATTCCAGCTTTAAAGGAAGAGGGTTAGACTTTGATGATTACCGTGAATATCACGCTGGAGATGAAGTGCGCTTCATGGATTGGAACGCTACTGCAAGAACTGGTGAGCCATACATTAGAACCTTCCGCGAAGAACGCGAGTTAAACGTCTTTCTTGTCATTGATGTCTCTCGCTCCACCCTCTATGGGAGCACAGAAAAAAGTAAAAGGTATCTCGCAGCAGAAGTTGCCGCGACCCTCGCTTTTTCCGCAGTCAGCAATAATGATAAAGTCGGACTCATTCTCTTTGCTGACAAACCTCTCAAATACCTCCCTCCAGAAGGTGGTAAGAAGCAAGTCCTAAAAATCATTAGGGAAACCTTACAAGCAGATGCCTCAGAAGGTCATACTAGCCTCTCCGAGACCTGCAAATTCCTGAATCGAGTTTCTCCTAGAAAGGCACTCGTTTTTCTTATTTCTGACTTTCAAGACATGTCCCTAGAGCGCTCCCTCGCTACGACCGCATACCGACATGACCTTATTGCACTCAGATTAGAGGATCCAGCAGAAGCCAGACTTCCTAAAGCTGGGAAAGTCTCATTAAGTGATCCAGAAACAGGACACCAAATCATTATCGACACAAAGAATTCTAATATCCGAATGGCTTACCGAAAATTAAGAGCGCGCTTCATTGAAGGCCTATCCCGCTTCTTCAAAAAGCACTCCGTTGATTATACAAGTTTCTCTACTCAAGGAGACTTTTATCCAAAACTTCATAAGCTCCTCCGCGCTAGAGCTGCGCGAAAAAATTAACTCCTATGGACGAGCCTAAAGAACTCATTTTTCACGATATCACAGACGCCTCTGAATTCGCACCTCAGATGTCCATTCCTTTATGGTGGATCATGATTGGCTTAGGAATACTTATCGTATTAATCTCGTTTGGCATTCTCCTTGCTAGAAAATATAAACCGCTCACAAATCAAGCCTGCCCTTACAAGAAAGCTACCGATCAAACAGAAAAAATAGACCTAGATAATCAACCATTAGGACAAACAGCTTCTCAGCTTTCACTTTTATTAAGAGATGCTCTGCAAAAGGAGACGGATTCTCCAAGCCTTTTCCAATCCCAACAAGAATTTTTCACTGATAAGAAGCTCCCACTTAAGAATAATGAACTGGCTAACAGCATCATAAAGCACCTCAATAATTTGTGGAAATACGAATATGCTCCACCACAACAAAATGTAGAGCAGGCGACTAGCCTAAAGAACGAAACGCAAGCATTGCTTCAACAACTTGCTAAAGAGAGACAACTCAGCCCCTCAAGATGATCATTGCTAACTTCATTTTTAATCAGCCTTGGTGGTTTTTTGCGACCCTCCCAGCATTAGCATTGTTATTTTTAGCAGGAAAAAGAGGGCTTAATAACTACATTACATATTCCTCTCTTTCATCACTCGCATCTCTCGGAAAAGTTGCTAGGAAAAAAGCCTTAGGTGTTCATACCACGTTTCTTTTTCTTGCGTTACTCTTTGGCATCGTTGCACTAGCACGACCGCAGCTTCAGAAGACCTTCGTCACGGAGGTTAGCTCAGGCATAGATATCGTTATTGCTCTCGATCTTTCCTACTCTATGATCATCGAAGATTTTTACCCAGAAGATGATCGAAGCCGAAGACCCATTATGCGCCTAGATGCCGCTAAGGGAGTGCTCGATACCTTTATTGATGAGCGTCCAAATGACCGTATGGGAATCGTGGCTTTCTCTGGAAGGCCCTATAACCTTAGTCCAGTTACTCAAGACCACACGTGGCTCCATCAGCGACTAAAAGCTGTTAGGAGTGGAGATATCAAAGAGCAGGGAACAGCTATAGGATCAGCCATCGCCGCTAGCAGTAGCCGCCTTACAGATCGTAAAGCCAAAAGCAAAATTGTCATTCTTATCACTGACGGGGCTAATAATACGGGGAACCTAGATCCTGTTGAAGCTGCCAAACTTTCATCAGAATTAGGCATAAAAATTTACACCATTGCTATTGGCACAGAAGAAGGAAGAGTTCCGAGAAGTATTCAATCCTTTCCTAAACAAGAATTTGACATCCCAACACTTAAAGAAATAGCCTCACTCACAGGTGGTGAATTCTTCCGTGCTCGCTCCATCTCAGACCTTAAAGACACCTTCCAGAGCATTAATAGGCTGGAAAAATCTGAATCTGAAACGATTAAGAATACTGTCGCCAAAGAACTCTTCCGCTGGTTCGCTGGTGTAGCCGTTTTATTCTCTCTTCTTTCTCTATTCTATCGCAGCTTTAATCCTCACACCACCTCGTAAAGATGATGCAACTCCAAGAACCTCATTGGCTGATAGGATGTCTCATACCTATCCTTCTTATTGTTGCTGCTATCTTCACAAGAAAGGGTCATAAGAAAAACCTTAAAGCCTTCGTATCTTCTCCCCGCTTGGCTTCTAGACTCATAAGGCAAAGCTCTTCGCGTCTATGGTGGGCAAGCACTATTTGTTTAGCTGTAGCCTGTATTTTGACTATTGTCGCGCTCTGCACCCCTACAAATGGGCAAGAAAACATTGAACTTCCATCTAAGGGAAGACGCATATATCTCGCTATGGACCTCTCTCGCTCCATGCTCGTAAAAGACATTTCCCCTGATCGGCTCACGGTCGCTAAGACCGCGGCACTAGAAATCCTAGAGGCTTTCCCACAAGAGAAGATCGGGCTGATTTCATTTGCAGGAAGTGCTTGGTTAGAAGCACCACTCACGACAGATCACGTCGCCCTAAGAGAGTCTATTCTCGCCATGAATGAGAACACTATTCCTTATGGAGGTACTTCTGCCGCTCCGCTTTTTGAGGTCGCTGCTAATACCGTTCCTGAAGACACTTCGGAAGAAGCCCTTCTCATTCTTTTAAGTGATGGTGAATTCCATAATGAACCGCCTAAAAAAGAGATTTTTAAAGCCACTGAAAAAGGCTTTCGAATTTTCACCTTAGGTTTTGGAACAGTCGATGGAGATTACGTTCCTGATAAAAATTCCTTTGATGGACTTTTCCATGATAACGATGAACAAACCGTTTTAAGCACCCTAAAAACTGAGCCTCTTGAAAAAATTGCCTTATTGGGAAATGGGCAGTATTTTGATGGAGACGATTATTCCTTTGTTAGTCGCTTAAAGAAGACAATTAGTAATATGCAAGGAAATCAAAGTGAAACCAGAGACATTGTCATTCACAAACACATTTACTCTTACTTCCTCATACCTGCGATGATACTTTTATTCTTAACGGCATTATTACCAAAACTTGGAAAACCATTTAGAGGTATTTCGTCACTTATACTTCTTACTCTTCTATTACCCATTCCTAAAGCGCACTCAGCACAGGAATCCAGCCAGCCAAAAAATGAGATCAACTATACTCAACCCCCTGATGCCGAAATAGCCGATCTTATTAGTAGCACTTCTAAGACTAAGAGTGAAGAAAAACTCGCTAGGCTGAAGCAGGAGTCTAATCGTCTTGAAGAACTCATTAAGAATGCAAAGGGTGAGAATGTGAAAAGGTATTCTTTCTCAAAAGGCGTAACAGATTATGAGCGCGCCTACTACAATAACGCCATTGAATCGTTCTCCAAAAGCCTTCTTTCTAAGAGCCGCAAACTTCAGAAAGAGGCCCATTATAATATTGGAAATAGTCTCTACAAGCAGGGTGAACAGCTTCTTCCAGAGGTGGAAAAGCTTAAGAAACAAGAAGAAAAAATGAAGCTCATGGACGCAGTCATTACTCAATGGCAAGATGCCCTAGAACATTATACCGGAACGCTTCACCTAGACCAAGAGCACCCTACCGCTAAAGACAATTACGAATTTGTAAAAAATAAGCTCGAAGAACTAAAAGAACAGCAAAAGCAAGAGTCTGAAAAAGCGCAAGGGGAAGGCGAAGGAAAAGGAAACAATGATGGTCAAGGTCAGAAAGGCGACGAAGGACTTACTTGGGATGAAATAAAGGAAAAAATGAAAGAAGCTGGGAACGAAGGAAACAAACCTAAACCGAGTGAAGCAAAGGAGGAGAAAGAGGAAGACGGAAGCGGTAGTAACGAACAAAATGAAGCCTTAGAGCGCCGCCCTGGTGAAACGGGCAAAGAGCTTGCCGAACGAAAATTACGTGAAGGTAGTGATGCCGAGTCTGGACAACTAAAGACTGGGCGTCAAAAATTCTTTAGATCACCCTCCAAAGACTGGTAATAATATGCGCTGCTTACTCTTTCTTATCCTATTTACTCTTCCTGTAGTTTCAGACCTCGCAGTTAGACCCTACCTCGAATCTGCCTACCTTATTCGAGGGGAGAAAACGCACTTCGTTATAGAGACTACGGAGAAAATTAAAAATACCTCTAAACCCCCGAAATCGGAGTTGTATAGCATTACCGCTGAAAGCGCTTTTGAAAACCGCTCTCCACAAGGAAGCAGAATTTTTCATTACAAATATGCCTTATCCTCTCTACATCTTGGTCAGCATACCATCCCTAGTTTCGATATAACATTAGACAACGGAGTGGTCTATAAGTGCCCTTCGCTCACATTCCGCGTTTACCCTTCGTCTGTCTTAAAGTTTAAGAAAGTGGAAA
The DNA here is from genome assembly GCA_938008215.1 of uncultured Verrucomicrobiales bacterium. Classification (GTDB taxonomy): domain Bacteria; phylum Verrucomicrobiota; class Verrucomicrobiia; order Verrucomicrobiales; family Akkermansiaceae; genus WTJZ01. Next base: position 8,202 of record CALLLS010000072.1, read on the forward strand.
TCGCCGAAAGAGAGATCAGCTATGCCACCGCTCTTTTTATTCCGGAGAGAGACCTCTATCTCGGTGAAACAGTCCCCGCAGAATTAAAAGTCTACCTCCCCTTTCAACCAGCTTACTTCAGTGTCATTGATTATGGAGTTGCAGAAATGAAGCGTGATGGCATTTCCGCGTGGCGTTTCCAAAATGACAGGAATACGAGAAATAATTCTCCTTCTCCTTTTTTCACACCTAGTGGCCCGACCTATAGCATCACCTATAAAAGTTCTGCTCACGCTATTCGCATAGGCAAAGTCAGCATCGGTGATGGAGATGTAAGACCCGTCTTTAGAGCTGTATCTAACAATTTAGGAATGCAGAGATGGGTAGATTTACCCATGCATCTTCCTATAGAAAAAATCAGTCGTAATGCGGTCCCTCTACCTTCAGGTGCTCCTAATTCCTTTAAAGGAGCTGTTGGTAATTTTTCACTAGATGTCGCTATAGAAAATCCTGTAAGAAACTCTAGCACTGATCCTATCACCTTAAACCTGAATATCGCAGGCACGGGAAATCTGAACAAGATTGAGCCTCCTCTTCTTAAGGCTCAAGACGGTGCATGGAAAGTATATCCTGCGACCAAAAAACAACGCGAAGCAGAGCGCCGCTTTCTGTCTGGAACTGTAGAATTCACCCAAATTCTGCGTCCTACTTCTAAACAAAATGACGTTCCCCCGTTCGAGTTCACCTTTTTCAATCCAAAGACAAAAAGCTACTCCACCCTCACATCTAAACCGATAAATCTTCAATTAGCGGCTACCTCTAATCCTGACATAGACGAGCCACCAGCAAATCCAGAACAACCACCAAGCTTAGAAGAATCCAGCAATCCGCCTACTATCATGCCGAGTGCAAAGGAAAATGACTATTCGCCTATCTCGCCACAAGAAAACATGACAGATGTTCTCGGTCTGATTGCCCCTCCATATTTAGACGCTCCTAAAAAATCAACGCTATGGAAGTATTGGCAAATCTTCCCAGCTCTTCTCTCCGTCATCCTTCTCATTAATGTATTTTTTAAGCACCTCCTACCTAGCCTTCAGCCAAGTGAAAAAAAGAAAAGTATGAAGCGTGCTCTACAAGAACTTAAGAGCGCCAAAGATCCTATACCCTTCCTGAAAAAGGCCTCCAAATTCTCTCATACCTATCTCAATAAAGATGAGTTTACACCTCTTAAACAAGAGGTAGATAAAGCAAGAGATGAGCAGTGCTATTCATCCCCAGAAACTATTAAACCGAGCTTCAATGATTCTATGAAAGGGCAGCTCCTTAAGAAATTAACTCAGGCCTCTAAATCAGTCCTTTCCATTCTTCTGCTCACTATTATCACCTTACATTCTGACCTAAAAGCTGAGGAAGTAAGTGACAGCGAAAATGTATTAGAACAAGCCTATGATTATTCCCAAGAAGGTGACTTCTCCTCTGCGCTATCCACCTACTTAAGTGCATACCCAGATGCCAACTTCCCTGTAGATATTCTTTATAACATCGGAACATGTTATGCGAAGCTAGATGAGCCAGGACAAGCCGCGCTCTATTACAGAAAAGCTCTTATTAAAGATCCAGAGCATAAAGAAGCTCTGCAAAACCTAAGGTATCTAGAGAAAGCTAAAGGCTCTATTATACTCCAACGAACTGGACTTGCTAGACAGTTAGCTGAAGCCCCTCTCACATTATTTAAAACCATTCTTTACGCTCTCATATGGTCTCTCATTCTCACCACTCTCTTATTGTTCACACTAAGCTCTAGGAGAAAACGCGCTACTGTATGGAGCATCCTTACTCTCGCCACTATTCTCCTTCCCTTCTGCATTGCATCTATTCTCTTATATCCTAAGGATGGTGCATTTGCTTCTACCGATCAAATCGCTGTAATTACTTCATCAGACACTGTCACAGCTAGAACAGAAGCCTCCAACACCGCCAGCAGAGTCATAAAAGCTCCACCAGGAAGCATCGCTAAAGTCTTAAAACAGCGTGGTCTCTGGGCTTACCTAGAATTTGCTAATAACACACGAGGGTGGCTAAACACCAAATACCTCACAATGCTCTCTCCGGAGTCTCAACTGGAAGAAATTACTCCCGTTGAAGAAACGTCGGATTTGTGAAAATGTGAAATGCTATCTTGGAAAGGAAGCGACTGTTAGAATAGCATCCTTCATGCCGTGAATTTTTTTCTTATCAGCTGGGTTAATCGTGACAAGAACACCGCCTAAGGTCGTCGATTTATAATCCTCTGCAACGAAGTAATAAGGACATAATCTCACTCTACCTTTCATCTGTTTCACCTCTCCTGAAACGGGATCAAAATACGAATGCTCAACGAGCTTTGTATCTGCGAACTCTTGTAAGATTCTTGGACTACTCTGAAAGTCATCCTGTGCTTTTTCCAACTCAGACTTCCATTCCTCACTCGAGCAATCATGTCCCACCGTCACCCCTCTAGAGCCCCAAGCTTGCTCGGAAAATCCGCTTACTTTTAAGACTAGCTCACGCTCCTTCTGGCTAAACTCTCCCACATCATCCCAACTATGCACGTTTAACTGAGGAATCGCAGCACACTCTGGTAACGGTTGAGGGTCCACTACCCACCCTTGTGGGATAATCTCTCGTAAAGTCTTTATCTGTTTCCCTCTCAACTCTTCCTCCCAATACTTTCGCAAAGAGGGAGTATGAAATAATGCTAACCACAGCTTTTCTTCCAGGTGTGGCTTTAGCGGCGGGGTTATCTCCTGCTCTAAAAAGCCTTTGATATTTGGGAGATTTCTCCAATCGAACAACTCAAAAAAGCGATAGCAATTTTCGTTCGCTTCCGCATTCTCCGCTAAAACACATTTATAAGAACTACCCGATGGCTCACTTGCGTTTAGCTGCTCCACTAACCACTCCATTTCAGGCATATAATCAGCAGACTCCTCAGAAATGTGAACTTCGCCTCCATTTGGCAATAAGGAGCCAAATCCACTGACCATCCCCTCACCTAAAAGGCTACTGGCTTCTACTCTCTCATACTGCTGCATCAACCACCCCGTCAGGCCCATTCCTCCAGGCACAGAATCTAACTCTGTCATTGCGAACCCATCTTCCGTTAATAGAAGATCTGGACGAATCACGCGAGGTAACGCATTCTTATAGATACCTGTTGTCTGGGCCTCAATTAACCAGTCAGGCTTTCCCGCATCCAGTGTCTGAGAAAGCCATGGTGTAATTGTCTCCTTCTTGCTTCTCTTATAAAGCCGATCACACGCCATCTGAAATTTAAGAAGCGTATTCCCTAAACGCTCCAATGTTTTGACCTGCTTTTCATCAAGAGCAAAGGTCTCTGGCGAAAGCAAAAAAGGAAGTTCTTCCCCACGGAAGAGCCCTTTTGTAGGCAATGCCTCCTTAAATTCACCAAGCGTCATTTTTATCTACCTCTTAGCGATGCACGAATAAGATCCTCCACACTTGCGTCTGGATTCTCCTTAAGGGCAACCGTGATAGTTTTTCTCGCATCCACTTGCTTAAACCCTAAGGCTAAGAGTGCCAACTCAGCTTCTTGAGAAGAACTTGGGGCAGAAAGTGAACCGCCTGCGCTGTCGCCTCCACTCCATGTTTCAGCCACTCCCACCTTATCTTTAAGCTCTAGGATGATGCGCTCTGCAGTCTTTTTGCCAAGACCTTTTATGGTAGAAAGAGTCTTAGAATCATCATTCACGACCGCTTCTTTAAATTGTCCCACAGGCATACCACTGAGAATAGCCATTGCAATGCTTGGACCGATCCCGCTCACACGATTTACAAGTAGTAGGAAGATATCTTTCTCTTCCTTCGCTGCAAATCCATAAAGCGTATGGGCATTCTCACGAATATGCTGATATGTTAAGAGGCTTACCTCCTGCCCTTCTACAGGATTTAATTTATCCACCACGATCTGTGGCACATGAACCTCATAGCCTACTCCTCCACAATCTAAGATCAGCCTATTCGGCCAGCTCTCCCATACTTTTCCTTTTAATCGTGCTATCATTTTAAAATGTTAGGCGGCTTTCTTAAGTCGCACTTATCAAACTACTTACCGTCTATCTCCTTCGTATGCTTCATGTAATCTGCCAGCTCTCTCTTAACGATCGGAATCATAAGATACACCCCTATCAAATTTGGAACCGCCATAGCGAAGAGTGAGGCGTCTGAGAAATCCACAGCCGCACCCATAGAAGCCGACGAACCTACTACTATCATAAGGCAGAAGAGAACCTTATAAATGATTCCTACTATCTTGTTTTTACCGAAGAGGTATTGCCAAGCCTGAAGCCCGTAATAGCTCCAGGTTAGAAGAGTGGAGAACGCAAAGAGTGCCACGCAGATGAAGAGAATATACTTAAAGCTACTGTGCACCGTTTCAAAGGCGAGTGACGTCATCTGAATCCCAAGACCGAACCCTGTATCTTGTCCGAGGATAAACTCTTGCCCATTTAAAGTGTAATTTGAAGTATTTCCATCAAACTCCATCCCGATCACTAACACGAGAGACGTCATCGAACATACAACGACAGTATCTAAGAACGGTTCTAGCAATGCTACAAGCCCCTCAGATGCAGGCTTATCAGTCTTTACTGCAGAGTGTGCTATCGGGGCGGAACCAATCCCAGCTTCATTAGAAAAGGTAGAACGCTTAATTCCCCAAAAAATCGCTCCCAGCACCCCACCCGCAATTGCGGCTCTTGGCTGAAAGGCTTCAGACATAATTGTAGAGATGGCGCGGGGAACTTCCCCTAAATTCATAAAAATAACGATAAGCGCAGAAACCACATAAACAATACACATAACAGGAACAAGAGAGCTGGTCACCTTCGCAATTCCTTTAATCCCTCCCAGAATAACAAGCCCAGTAAGAACCGCTAGCACGAGACCGAACACCCATTGATTACTTGAAAAGAAACTCCCCTCTCCACCAGTAATATTAATTAACTGTGCTGTTACTTGGTTTACTTGAAAAATATTCCCTCCTCCGAAGGATGCTAGAATACAAAAAATTGCGAACAAAAAGGAAAGAATAACGCCAAGTGGTGCCAGCCCTCTCTCTTTTAAACCCTCTTTGAGATAATACATCCCTCCACCTCTAACCGTTCCATCTAAATCAAATTTACGATACTTTACACCGAGAGTACATTCCGCAAACTTTGTAGCCATTCCTAAAAATCCTGCAAGAAACAGCCAGAACGCCACACCAGGTCCTCCTAAAGCAATGCCGATAGCGACCCCTGCAATATTTCCTAAACCTACCGTTCCAGAAACAGCCGTTGCTAATGCTTGAAAGTGCGTAATTTGCCCTGGTGCGTCCGGAGAAGTATACTTCCCTTTTACGGTGCGTAAGGCGGTCTTAATCCCGCTAATATTAATGAATTTGAAGACTAAAGTGCTTACCACTCCACCTAGTGCAAGCCAGATAACAATCCACTGAACACCGTAATCATTAATCGTAAACTTAGAGAACACCCCATTGACAAACCATCCTGTCGCATTCGCAAACCCTTCATCGATCACTTTATCAAAGGACTTAGAATCTTGCCCGAAGCTGCTGAGCATAGAGAAAAAAGAAAAAAGAAAAACAGTAAGAAAACGTTTCATAGTAGGGTAAAGTTACCCAGCGACGCTAACTACTTAGATCATAAGATCAATATCATTTTCTAAATCCCTTTGACCATGTCCATTCATAGTATTATCTGTGTCTAATATAAACCATTGAAAGCGTTCCAAATACTTCTCCGTATCACAATACCCCTTCTCATCTTAGGTGGTGGGGTTTTTGTGTGGAGTATTCTAAAGAAGCAAGCTTCTACAGAAAAGCCAAACACCGCTAACGTTCGTATGTCTCAACCTAGGCTTGGTGAGATCGCGAAGGCTCAGAAAAATGACACAGAAGCTCCTGGGCACCCTGTGGAAGTTCTCCCCCTAGAACATACCACTTACCAAGTTTATATTCCCTCACGGGGTGAGTCCGTGCCTGGAGAAGAAACGGAAATCCTCGCCGAAACAGAAGGGAAAATTCACACCATCTCTCCCAATTTTGAAATCGGCTCTTTCGTAAAAGAAGGTGAAATCCTCGTTCAGCTAGACCAAGAAGATTTACGGGCGGATGTCGCCATTGCAGAAGCTCGCGTCGCACAAGCGGAAGCAACTTTAGCTCAAGAAAAAGCTCAGGCTGAACAAGCTCTTCTTAATTGGACAGACATTGGATACGAGGATGAGCCAGGAGACCTCGTCTTAAGGAAGCCTCAGCTCAAACAAGCGGAAGCCACACTGAAAAGTGCTCAGGCCCAAGTAGAAAAAGAAAAGCGCGAACTTGAACGCTCCATCATCCGCTCGCCCTATCATGGAATTGTAGCAGAACGGATCGTCAGCCTCGGACAAAAGCTTTCCAGAGGGAATATTATCGGAAGAATCCTCGCGACTTCACATGCTGAAATCAGCTTGCCCATTTCTGTTAGTCACGAGGTCTTCATGCCAGATAACATACAAAATATCCCCGTATCTTTTTCCAATCCCCTTATTTCCGACGACTCACTCACTTGGGAAGGCTTCATTACTAACCGTGAACCACAAGTAGACGAAAACACAAAACAGCTGCACCTACGCGCACGTATTCAAGACCCTTACCGTATTAAGAATGAAGGGAAACCACTCCCTGTTGGGCAGCCCGTCATTGCTCAAATTAAGGGTAAGGAGATAGAGCAAGTTTACGTCGTGCCAAAAAAAGCTCTCCGCGGAGCGAATGAAATTCACATCGCCACTCCAGAGAAACGCCTGAAAGTATTAACGATCGATCCGATATGGACAGCTGAAGACAACATCATCTTTAAAGCAGACCTTCCCGAAGGAACTCACTGGATAAAAACTGTTCTTAGAAGAGGGATAAATGAGATGAAACTAGAATTTATTGAGGATAAAGCTAAACAAGAAACGGTAAGCAAACCCACTTCGTAAAATTTACTTTAGACAATTTTCATTTCAGTAGTTATACTCTCACTATGATTAATTTAACAAACGTTGCAAAAGCTTCACTCGCTTCACTTCTAGAAAGAAAAAACGCTAGTTCTGAAGAAGGTCTACGCCTATCAGTCCAAAAAGGCGGATGTGCAGGTTTACAATACGCAATGGAGGTAGAAACCAAACAAGAATCAGACCTTACCGCAGGTGACGATCAAGCACGCGTCTTCATTGCACAAGACGCAGTTGAGTATCTCCAAGGAATGACCCTAGATTACTCTATCAGTCTCGCTGACTCTGGATTTAAGATCATTAATCCAAACGCCGCCCGCGCTTGTGGATGCGGAACATCCTTTGAACCTAAGAAAGAAGGAAATACGGAAGCGCTAGAGCAAGGCGAAGAGTGCGAAAGTGAATTACAGGAAAAGTAATCTTACTTTCCTATGCGAAGGTATAAATGTTTATAGCTTACTTTCAAGCTTGAGAATTCATTAAATCAATATTTAAAGAATTCTTATCGATTTCTTATTACTTTTAACTCACTCTCAGCTAACGGTAACTACTTTAGTTTCTCGGCTACCTATCAAACTAGAAAAAAAGCCGATATTCTCTGCCCGACACGCTAAATGTTGTCCAAATCTCCAGCATTCCTGCTTTACTTCCATTTACTTTTGACCAGAAAGAAGCCTAGAATAGCGATTAATGCTATGATTCCAATTAACCACCACGGAAAGGAAGCGGTTTTGTCGGCTTCGGAGGATGCTTTTTTGGAAATTGACTTAGGCTCTCTTACTTGATTTCCCTTCGCTTTTGCCTGTCTCTCATCAAATTCTTTCGCCTCCTTGGGATTGTGTTTTCGCCATTCTTCTAAGGACTTTTTGATATCATCTCTACGGTCATATACATTACCACTAGGAGGCTCTAAAGAGATTGTTGCATATTTTTCAGAAGGGAATTTCATTTCTGTATTAGCCCTACTTTCATCCCAGCCTTTATGCTTTCTCCAATCCCATGTAATTGTCATATTAACTACCCAAGGATATAATTTATTCATACTTCTATTTAACCCGAAGCTTATTCTTGAGTAGCTGTTCATGTTTGCACTAATACTAAATGCCTTTCGATTTCGCACATAGTTTTGCATTTCAGTTTTATACCATTTTTCCAATGTATTTAAGGGGAGATTTAAATTTTGATGTAAAACCTTAGCCACCTCATAAGCCTCTTCGTCAGGCATGATAACACCTGTTGACGAAAATCTTACGAGATTGCCATTCTTTGCATCCACAATACCGAGCGTAACATTTTGTTTTATTTCCCTATTGTTTGGTAACTTAATAAGTATCTTTTCTTTTTGAAAAGAATAGCTTTCGGTTGAGCTATTACTAATGTCATTAAGTATTAACCCTGAATTTTTGATAATATCCATGGAGTGTCCCTGACTAAAATCCAAAGTCACGGAGGGCTTTTCAAACTGAGGCGGTCCAGGCTCACATAAACCAAGGCTGAGAGAAAATAATACCGTAATAAAAAGAGAGGTAGGTTTCATGGTTAAAATACAGGTAACGGGCTTTTGGTGAATTCTGCAGCAACGTGAATGTAAGCTTTCCTCTACCCATGTTTTACGCGTTGCTTTTGCCGTAGATGTCCAAATTCCCAGCATTCCTGCATTTGGTTTTGTAATCCACGTCCAGCGATCATTGAAGTTGGACAAGCTTCCTCCAGGGACAATGGTCTGAAAACTACCTCCTCCTAGGATCGGGTTTTCTGCCATCATAGAAAAGCCCTTATCTACGAAACCAAAAAGTTTACTTTCTAGATCGATGTAAGTCTCTCTTAGTATTACACTTTGCTCTCTTCTTAAAAGTGCCTCATTTCCGTCGAGAACTTGTTGTAGATTTCCATTAAGCTTTCCTTCATTAATATTTTCCCAGGCTGAGAATTCTAATAACCTTTCATCAATATCTCGCACATATTCTAAAGCCTCAATGCCACTGGCATGGTAGGCTGCAAATTGCCACGCAAGGTCTAAGAAGATGTTTTTATTTGCCTCAACAAGAATGTCTTGAATATCGCGAAGCACGACAGACGCCAAGCCTCCTGGAACAGAGAAGATGTATTGGAGCGTTCTGCCATATTGCGCATCGCTCAATCCTGCGTAGACAGGAGCACCCGCTAGCTTAGCCATTCCAGCCCAATAATAGGTTTCTTGGTCATGGCAATACAGCTCTGCATAATAGTCATACACTTCATGGATGTAGTCTCTATTATCGGCGAAGTTCTTCGCCTTAGTGGGAGAAATAAGAGGATGAGCATCAATAGTGTAATCATCCATGTTTACGCTGTCATTAGTTTCTAAACGGATTTCATACCTTACCTGCTCTTGCCATTTTTCCTTAGATTTCTCCGTAGAAACAAGGAAGGTCTGCTCATGCTTAATATCTACATTTCCTTTTTTGTATCTCCACTCGAGGGTTATTTTACCCGGGCAGACTTCTTCCATGTAGAACTTGGCGTCATTTGGAATGGTGGAAGTAGAGCCATAAACTGCTCCGCCTCCATTGACACCAGTTTGCACAAGGTTCTTTTCTGTCAGGCTATCTAGCCCATAAGGCTCAATCCCATAAGGCTCAATCCCATAAGGCTCAATCCCATAAAACTCGCTCCCAGTGTCACCCCATTTGGCATAAAACCTCACTTGCCCGCTTTCTTTATAGCCACGATCTTCGTCTGTCTTATCAATCTTCTTAATGGTGACAGTCGCCCCATCCCACATCTCAGAATCGCTTGGACGAACACCGAACCAGCCTCTGTGAAGGTCGTCCACCACCAGCTCATTATCTTTAATCGACAAGTCATCTAAATGATCTCTTTCTACCTCTAAGGTCATTAAGGTATTCCCAGAACCAGTTTTACGATCAACCCCAGCAATATCATCACAATCTGGAATAGCATATCCTGTAGTAGGATCGATTCTGCCTTCATCAAAGTCTGAATTTACGGCGAGGACTTCTGGTGCGATTTCCAAGGGCAGAAGAAACCCGACGCCGTAGTTACCTGCATTATTTTTATCCTCTATTTTCACTGCGATGTGAGGCATGGAGCTTCGCAATGTGTTCTCTTCACTTTCTCCTTCCATTTCAATATTAGCGATGGACGCGAAATGTCCGATTGAATAGTCATCATGCTCAGGGAAAAAGATTTTTTCTACCCATGTTTTACTCTCCGTTTCAGGGTCATAAAAGCGTCGCGTAATTGCGCCACCGACACTCATTATATCTCCTCTATTGTTAATATCTGCACTAAGAGAAATTTGGGCGTTCGCTTCAAATTCTGAAAACGTGTTGTCTTGATAGTTGTGAACTGTTCCGTTCCCTGAACCTTGATTCCACTTATCTTACACATGCCCTTGGTTGGAAGTGAGAATATTCCCTCTTCCAATTTCATCATCATTCCAGTATGCTAGGAAGGAAGCATCTGCTTCTAAAATAGCTTCACTGTTTGGGTCATCATCGAATATCCGTCGAATCACGTAATTATCATTATGCTCAAACATAATGATAGGGTCACTCGCTTTTCCTCCTGAGAATTTATAGTCGATATCATATTTACCTGTCACTCCATCGGTATAGAAATCACTATAAATCTCAGTCCCTCCCTTTTTATAGTAATACATTACGGGAGTGAGGGTGGTGGTGCTGGAGATCACTCGAGAGGGATTATATGTGCTTGGGCTTGGGTAATGGAAAGAGACACTGTATCTGCGTGCATGCACGTAAATGCCACCACCATCATCAAACATATGAACAAGCCTGCTTCCAAAGTCTGTGGTGGCTTCCATGGAATCAAACTCATACACTCTACCGTAGTTCTCCAGTGCTTCTTTCTTATAGATCTTAAAGAGGGAGGTGGTGTGTGCTTCTAGGGCTTCATCACTCAATGCAGGAATGGAAACAGTAGTTATATCCCCGTCCTTTAGCTTATAATACTGAGAGGAATTTAGAATATTAGCAAAGTTTACGGCTGGTATCCCGTGACCATTTTTGGTGAAATAGACATGTCCTGAATTAGTTGCGGAGTTAGCCGCTGATTTCAGGGTGCCATTATACCAGTAATAGAGCTTATTTTCATCCTTATTAAAGTAGGCGATTCCCCCATCGTCTAGTGCGGTAATACTTTTAATCGTAGAATGGTCACCTGCCGAGAGCGTCTCAGGAAGGGGAACTAAGGTGTAATTCGCATCTTGAAAATCCTCAATCGCACTCAAGTATGCGTCTTCACCCGTAGGTTCTGAATCTTCTATACTAGGATTTGTGCCATTCGCAAATTCTACTTGGTTCGATACGCCGTCACCATCGAAGTCTTCTGCTCCATCTAAGACATTATCTCCATCTGAATCTGCTAAAAGTGGGTTGTAAATACCCTCAAAGGAAACTTCTTCAGCAGTGGTAAGCCCATCATTATCGAGATCGTCTTCCCCACTAAAATCATCAGGGCTATCGTATTCATCCGTCGCAGAGTAATGAATGATGAGGTATTCTGCTAAGTCATTAATGCCGTCTGCATCTGTGTCCTCATCAAGCGGATTGGATTGCGGTTGGTTCGTAATTTCTTGAAGCGCGGTGAGTCCATCATCATCAAAGTCAGCTGTTTCTGGATCTCCGCCATCATCTGCATCCGTCGCAAGGAGGCGAAAGAACATTTTATCGGCGTCCGTGGTGATGATGCTTTCTAGTGGTGACCCTTCACCGGAAAGAATAGTCGGTTCAAAGATCCATTCTTCTAGTTCATCCGCACATTGAATGAAGTATGTCCGCCCGTCCTTACCATCCCACTCTAAGCAATAACTATCAGGAGAGAGAATATTAACGTCTAGGACATCTTCATCTATTTGGCCACGCAACGGAAAAGAAAGAAGCAAAAAGAAGAGTAAGGGGGGAATTACTTTCACAGAGCTTTAAATAATCAATGGGAAAGATAACGAAAAGCTCTATTATTTAAAAAAATAATCACACTACACGACAAAAAACGCACTAGGGTAAAGCCTCCCTTAGAAACGGCGGTTTTATCAAAACCGCCCTACCCATTTTGCTTGTATTATATGGCGAAGCGTAGGGAGGATTCGATGAACCCTCCGTCGATGAAACAGGCTGATTCGCTCCTCCGCTTATAAAAAATGTCGTGTTATGTGAAAAATATGCTAATGGCTATTTAGTCCGTGCTATTTACAGCTTCTTTAAAGAAGCCAAGAAAACGCCTAGCCAACAAATTTCTAGAGTACATCTTATAAAGAATGAGTCAGATAGTGGCGAATACTTCAGCTGCCTCAGATCATTCTGCTTCAATAAGGAAAAAACTGAGGGATTTCATTTGAATAAAAAACATCATAATGTCATCTTATTAATGAATTGAATAAAGCGATCTCAACTCCGAATTTTTTCTCCAAGATCTCACAGCTCTTTAAACTTGGAAATACCTCTTTTCAGGAAGAAATTCCCGAAAAAAAAGAGGTTACTATCGGGCTGGCTCTTTCAAGCGGAGGAGCAAGGGGGCTAGCTCACATCGGGGTGCTCCAAGTCTTAGAAGAGCATAATATTAAAATTAGTTCTCTTTGCGGAACCAGTATGGGCGCCTATGTAGGTGCGCATCATGCAGCAGGACTGACTTCAGAAAAAATTCTTACGGCTGGAGAACATATGAAGGATCGCGCTAATCTCTGGAAAATTGCCGATCCGATTATTCCTCCACTCAGTGGTTTCTTGAAGGGAGAGAAGGCGGTTGAGTATTTTAAAGGTTGCATTGGAGACCCCACCTTTGAGGAATTAAAGATTCCCTTTTACGTCGTCACTTTCGATTTAGATACTCAAGAAAAACTCGTCATCCGAAACGGGAATGTGGCGAGTGCTGTACATGCCAGTTGTGCCATCCCTGGCATCGTAGCGCCCGTTATGTGGAATGGTCACCGATGCTCAGACGGAGCTGTAGTCGACCCTGTCCCCGTCTCTGTCTTAAAAGAGCATGAAAATCCTGATCTCGTAATCGCCGTCTCCCTACTTCCAAGCCTTTCTGACATTAAAGAAGGTCACGCATCCTCACAAGATAACGAAGACCCAATAGCCTTTCACTCTAAGGTGATGAGTATTTTTAACCAGAAAACCAATTTATTCGCAAAAGGTAATACCGTGGATACTCTGCGTCGATGCATACGCGCTGCACAAGCACAGATCGCGCAGATGTCTTGTGATCAAGCGGACTTCGTGGTTAAACCAAACGTCTACAACCTATCATGGCACTCCTTTGAGACCTTTGAGGCAACGGTGGAAGCGGGTAGACAAGCCATGCTAGCCCAAATCCCAGCAATCAAAAATAGGATTGCGGAAATTGAAAATTCTGGAGTTTCAAACTCTAATAAACTAACTAGAGAACAATGAAAACAAGTGACTGGTGGAGAACTGCTACAAGAAGTGAAATTGAAGCTTACCAAGGGAAAAAGCTAAATTGGTTTTTAAAGAATAGGCTCGTTCCATTTACTAAACACTACAAAAAAACCTTTGAAGAAAATGGTATAGACCCAGGAAGTATTAAATCGGTCGATGATTTAGCAAGACTCCCCTTTACCCAAAAGAGCATGATCGATAACCCTCGGGATTTCACAATCATTCCCGACAAAGAAGTCCTTAAAAAACAACCTTCTACGATTCTAAAAGCCTTAAGATACGGACCGAAGAAAACGCAAGAACTTCTAGATCGAGAGTTAAGACCAATTTTCATGACCTCCACTACTGGTCGCTCCTCAGAACCCCTCCCTTTTCTATACAGTCAACATGACATTGCAAACCTAGAAGAAAGTGGCCGTCGCATCGCTCACTTAGCGCAAGCCGAAGATGATTATAAAATGGTGAACACCTTCCCCTTCGCCCCTCACCTCGCCTTCTGGCAAGGGCACTACACGAGCATCGGTAGGAACATGTTCACCTTATCTACTGGAGGCGGACGAACAATGGGAACGGAAGGCAACACCCGCGCGATCACTAAAATTAATCCCGATGTGATTATAGCGATGCCTACCTTCATGTATCACCTGATGCAATCCGCAGCGGAACAAGGCTTGCAGTGGGATAATCTAAAAACCTTAGTCATGGGTGGAGAGAAAGTCCCTGCTGGCATGAGACAAAAATTAGCAGAGCTTGCCGCCCAAATAGGAGTTCCTAAGTTAAACGTCATCTCCACATATGGATTTACGGAAGCTAAGCTTGTATTCATGGAATGCATCACTGGTACACTTGATCGCCCGTCTGGCTTTCATTTGTATCCCGATAAATGCATCGTAGAAGTGGTTAATCCTGATACTGGAGAACGTGTTCCTGACGGAGAAAGTGGCGAGATCATCTTTACTTCATTAGACTCACGCGGAACGAGTGTTCTCCGCTACCGAACAGGTGATATCATTGAAAAAGGGATTACTTGGGAGAAATGTGCTCACTGCGGAACGACTGCTCCACGCCTCTTAGGTAAAATTTCACGTGTTTCAGATGTGAAGCGTCTTAATATCTCCAAGCTAAAAGGAAACCTTGTCGACTTCAATCAGCTCGAACACCTTTTGGATGATGACGATAGATTAGGAGCGTGGCAGATAGAGATTCGTAAAAAGAACAATGATCCACTCAGTTCCGATGAGCTTGTTGTTCGCGCTGTCCCAATGAGAGAGTGTGACGTAGAAGAACTTAGCGAGGACATCCGCAAAAAAATGCGAGCCCAAACAGAAATCAGCCCGAACGAAGTAACCTTTCACACTTGGAAAGAAATGAGAAAACTCCAAGGCGTAGGCCAAGAACTTAAGGAGAGAAAAGTGGTGGATAAAAGGTCTGAAGCCACTGGGTAAGAACCCACAAAATATAAGAATATGAAAGACGTCTACATACTTGATGGAACAAGAACCCCTTTCGCGCGAATGGGTTCAGACTTCGCTAGCCTCTCCTCAGCAGACTTAGGCAGAGAAGCCACCACAGCTCTCTTAACAAAAACGGGCATAGATCCAAACGAGATTGATGAAGTGATTATAGGATGTGTCTGCCAACCAGCGGATGCCGCAAATGTGGCACGCGTCATCGCCCTCCGATCAGGAATTCCAGAGCACGTCCCCGCAGTCACCGTCCACCGAAACTGCGCTTCTGGTTTTGAAGCCGTAACTACCGCATTCGAGCGCATTCAAGCAGGGCGTGGTGACCTTTACTTGGCTGGCGGTGCAGAAAGCATGTCAAACGCGCCTTTTCTCTATAATCAATCTGCCGTTAAGAAATACGGAATGCTAGGAAAAGCGAAAACCTTAGGGCAACGCCTCAAAGCACTCTCAGCTTTTCGTCCGAAAGACTTCTCTCCTATCATTGGTTTAAAGGTGGGTCTCACAGACCCTGTCTCAGGACTAAATATGGGAGAAACCGCTGAAGTTCTTGCAAGAGAGTATGATCTCACTAGGGAAGATCTAGACCGCTTTGCTGCACAGTCCCAAAGTCGCGCCTTAAATCGTTCCAAGGCACGAATAAAGGAGATCACTCCTGTGAACGTCAATGGAAAAGCCATCCTTGCAGACAATGGTGTGCGTAAGGACTCCACCTTTGAAAAACTCTCTACCCTCAGAACCGTATTTGACCGTAAGACGGGAGTAGTCACCGCAGGAAATAGCTCTCAAATAACAGATGGCGCTGTATCCCTTTTAATTGGCACTAAAGAGGCAGCAGAAAGACTTGGGCTAAAGCCAATCGGAAAAATCACCGAATACGCCCACACCGGATGTGATCCTAAGCGTATGGGACTTGGACCAGTCAAAGCAATCGCAGCGGCGAATGCTCGTGCTAGCCTTTCAATTGAAGATGCGGACTTGGTAGAAATTAACGAAGCATTCGCGGCGCAAGTTCTCGCTTGTCTTAAAGCTTTATCAGAAAAAAAATATGCAGAGAAAGCAGGGCTTCCATCTCCGCTCGGTAATATAGATCCGGATCGTTTAAACCGATTAGGAGGAGCGATCGCACTTGGTCACCCTGTAGGAGCAACAGGAGCGCGACTCATCCTCACTGCGCTAAGCCAGCTAGAAGATATGAAAGGAAAGCGTGCCCTTGTTAGCGCATGTGTCGGCGGCGGGCAAGGAACAGCAATATGGCTCGAAAAAGTATAACCCATTCACACAATGATTAGCAGTATCTACAGAAATATTCAGTTAGAAATCAATGAAGAGAGCAAAATCGCGCATCTGGTTTTTGATCGTCCAAACTCTTCTGCCAACCTCTTTGACGAGCTCACTCTTAAAGAAACCATCGCTGTTTGTGGTGAACTTTCGACACGGGAGGATCTAAAAGGCCTTATCATCTCTTCCGCCAAGCCTAAGATTTTCATCGCAGGAGCTGACCTGACTTCGCTGGCTCACCTTGAAGGCAATGCGATGGAAGAAATCATCGATTTAGGACAAGGCATGGCGAACGCGATCGAGACCCTTCCCTTTCCAAAAGTAGCTGCCATCAATGGAGCTTGCGCTGGTGGGGGGTATGAACTCGCCTTAGCTTGCGATTGGCGTGTGTCTGGAAATTCTTCCGCCGTGAAAATAGGACTTCCTGAAACTAAGCTCGGTATTATTCCTGGCTGGGGTGGCTCCACAAGGCTCCCCCGCCTGATTGGCTTACCAATAGCTCTTCCTCTCATTCTGGGTGGTAAGTTGCTCAACGCCAAGGCCGCAAAGAGAAAAGGACTCACTGATGAATACTGCCCTTCTGAAAACATCCTCGCGCTCGCAGAGACTTACTTAAAAAAAGGTAACCGCAAGGAAAAGAAACATCTTAAGTTTCATAATCCTTTGAGCGTGTCTTTCATAAAATCTAAGGCAAGGAAAAGCCTAATGGAAAAAACGCGAGGGCACTACCCCGCCCTGCTTGCTGCACTAGATGTAGCATGTAAAGGTGTGCTAACGAGCAAGGAGCAAAGCCTCAAAAATGAGAGTGAACAATTCGTTAAACTATCAGCAACAAAGGAAGCTAAAAACCTGATCAGTCTCTTTTTCCTCAGTGAAAAGGCGAAAAAGCTCAAGATCGATGGTGTCGAAAGCATTCCGACGATCAAAGACGCGGCAATCATCGGGTCTGGAGTGATGGGTGCGGGAATAGCGTATTGGCTGACTGCCAGAGGGTATCCCACTCTTCTTAAAGACTTGAATCCTGATGCCCTAGCGAAGGGCGTCGCCAACATTGATACTCTTTATAAAAAAGCGACTCAACGCTACGTAATCAGTAAAATCAAGGCTAAGACCTCACGCGACCTCTTAACAGCCACTACCTCTGATGTCCCGTTGCGAAAAGATCTTATCATTGAAGCAGCTGTTGAAAATCTGGAGATTAAGAAAAAAATCTTCGCTGGTTTAGCGGCACAATCTCGCCCAGATACTATCTTAGCTACTAATACATCCGCCCTCCCTATCTCAGAGATTGCGGAAGTCACTCCTAACCCAGAGCGAGTCATAGGGATTCACTTTTTTAATCCCGTGCATCGCATGCCTTTAGTAGAAATCGTAAAAACAGAGCACACTTCCGATGAAACCCTTGCCGCAACACTTGCCTTCGTGCAGCGCATCGGCAAGTCCCCCGTCATCGTCAAAGATAGTCCTGGCTTCCTCGTTAACCGTGTTCTCGTTCCTTACCTCGTAGAAGCAGCGATGATGTTTATTAATGGCGCTAATCCGAAAGACATTGACGACGCTATGTTAGACTTCGGTATGCCAATGGGACCTATTCGTCTTCTCGACGAGGTGGGCTTAGATGTTGGTATGCATGTGGCACAAACGCTCGCAGACGCCTTCCCTGACAGAATGCATGTCCCTGAACTCCTTCAAGAGCTCATCGATGAAGGACATCTTGGGAAGAAGGCTGGCAAAGGGTTCTATCTTTATGAAAAAGGGCAGTCCACTGTCGTAAATCAAGCCGCCCGGAAATACCAAAAAGAAAAAACGAATTCCGCTACCAAAGATGAGATCGCTAGCCGTCTCAGTCTCATGATGTGCGAGGAGACTAAACGTTGCGTCGATGAAGGAATCGTCGCTAGTGAAGAAGAAGCTGACCTCGCCATGATTTTAGGAACAGGCTTTGCGCCTTTCCGTGGTGGTCCACTCAAGCACCTTAAAACCCTATAAAACGAAAATGCATCCTAATTCCCAATCAGAAAACGCAACTCGTATCGCACCCCATTTGCGCGTCAGTGCAGAAAATAAAACTGACCAGTATCCACCCATTGAGGCAGAGAATAAGCTCGATGTAGACCTTCTACGGAAAACCTTTGACGGAACCCAAGTGGAAACGCGAGACAGGCTTCGCGAGCTCTTCTCTCTTCCTGAAATGGCGCAATACCCATTTTCAGACCGTGAGAATGAGCGAAAGACCGTGCTCAATTGGTGTGAAGTCATGGCGCGCGAAGGAATAGGAGCTAAGCTTTTCCCTGATGGATATGCTGGTGATCAAGACTTGGCGAGCTTCTTTGCCTCCTTTGAAATGCTTGCTTACCATAACCTAAGCTTAACCATTAAGTTCGGGGTGCAATACGGTCTCTTTGGTGGTTCAGTAATGAACTTGGGAACGGAGAAACATCATAAAAAAGTCTTAGAAAAATGTAATTCTATGGAGTTGCCTGGATGCTTTGCCATGACAGAGATTGGACATGGTTCTAATGTGCGCCAGATAGAAACTACGGCCACTTATAACCATGAGACACGATCCTTCGCCATTCACTCCCCTTCATGGAGCGCAGGAAAAATATACATTGGTAATGCAGCGCGAGACGGTGAGATGGCAACAGTCTTTGCTCAACTTCATATTAATGGAACCTGTAAAGGAGTTCATGCATTCATTGTTGATATTCGTGATAAAGAGAAAAACCTTCTGCCAGGAATTCACATTGATGATAATGGACAAAAGATAGGATTAAATGGCGTCGATAATGGTATGATCTGGTTTGATCAAGTCTCCATTGATAAAGACGCCCTTCTTGACCGTTTTGCCACCATTGACGACAACGGAGTATGGAGCAGTCCTATAGAAGGTGACTCTAAGCGGTTTTTCACCATGCTAGGAACCCTAGTAGGTGGACGCATGAGCGTGGGTGGTACTGCTATTAAGGGTGCGCAAAAAGCCCTCGCCATTGCTACTAAATACGCCCATCGCCGGAGACAGTTTGGCCCAGAAGGAAAGCCTGAAACACACATCATTCAATACCCCACTCATCAGAAACGTATTGCGGAAGGAATCGCCACCACTACGGCACTTTCCTTCGCTATCCAAGATATCTCTGACCTGCACGCTAAGAATAAGGGGCAGGCGACACGTGACATAGAAACGACTGCAGCGGCTCTTAAAGCATACGCCACATGGGAAAGCATGCGCATTTTACAAAACTGTCGTGAAGCCTGTGGAGGTGAGGGATACCTTTGGAAAAATCAAATTGGGGAAATAAAGGCGGACTTAGACATCTTTACCACCTTTGAGGGAGACAATACCGTGCTCATGCAGCTCGTCGCCAAGGGGCTCTTCGCAAAACTAAAAGATCGTTTTCAAAGTGGAGAACTCAGCACTAGTAAAATTGTTCTTCAGAGATTAAAAGGTAAGTTCCGCAAGATCCACATTCCGGGACAAAGAACAAACTGGCATGACCTCAATATCATTGGAGATCTCCTACTCGCACGTGAGAACTCTATTACATTAAGCCTTGCTCAGAGAATGCGTAAAGAGCGAAAACAAGGACGACGCTCGCATGACCTCATGCTTGAGCATCAGCTGGAGCTCTTAGACCTCGCTCATGCATATGCAGAACGCATTTCCTATCAATCTATTCTTGGCAGGTTTCTAGCCTTTGAAAAGGAGCACAATAACGAGGAACTTCATGCCCTCCTTAAAACTATGACCATCAGCTTTGGGTTAGAACGAATCTTACGTAACCCCGCTTGGTTCTTCAATAATGGGCATTTAAACGCAGAGAACCACCCCTTTGCCGAACTTACCTTAAAGCATACATACGCTCAAATCAGCCATCATTCGCATGACATTGTGGAAGCGTATGGAATTCCAGAAAGTTGTATGACTGCCCCCATTGCTAAAGCGTGAGAGCGGAAAATATTAATTTTCCGCGATCACAGTAACTACCGCTCTGTGAAAGAATCTTGAGCAGGAGTTTCTCTGTGGGAAACTTTTGCTCCTCCGTTACTCGCAAGGTGAGTGAGGCAGTGATAAACGTTTTCTGAATCTGTTCCCAAACAGCCAGAAATTTCATCTGCAGTTTGTCCTTTAGATGTAAGTGAATCCTTAACTTCTTTTAAAAGCTTAAGGAATGAGGCAGCAGCCTTTTTCCCTGCTTCCACTCCTGGCTGGTTGTATGCATTCACATTGATTAGTGAAGCATAATAAGAGACTGCTCTCTCAAAAAGCGCAATAAGCATCCCCAGGCTATAAGGGCTAACTTCTGTGATAGAAATCGTTACTGAGCGACGTCCTGACTGGAAAAGAGCCTTGCGGGTTCCGCGCAAGAAGCCTTGGAGAAAGTCGGCGGAAGTGACACTACCTTCCACTTCTATAGAATGCTTCTCACGCCCTTTGCGGACTTCAATGAAGGTAGCGAAAAAATTATGTACTCCGTCTCTCAACTGCTGCATATATGCATGCTGATCAGTAGAGCCCTTATTTCCGTATACGGCGATCCCTTGGTTTACCTTTTTTCCATCTAGATCCAGCTCTTTACCAAGTGATTCCATGACAAGCTGTTGGAGATACTTGGAGAACAGAGAAAGTGAGTCCTTATAAGGAAGCACCACCATATCTTTTTCTCCTTTCCCATTTCCTTCGTGATACCAAGCTAGAGCTAACTGTAATGCCGCATTCTGGCTTAGGTTTTGCACTCTAGTCTTCTTGTCCATATCCGATGCCCCAGCTAAAAACTGGTCTATATCAAGCCCTTGAAGAGCCATCGGCACAAGCCCTACCGTGGATGTCACTGATGTTCTTCCTCCTACCCAATCTTCCATTGGGAAAATTGTGAGGAAGTCTTGCTCCTTAGCAAAATTATCCAGCTTAGAGCCTTCTCCCGTAATTGCACAGGCATGCTTAGAGAAATCATGTCCTGCATTCTCAAACGCTGCCTTAGCTTCTAGCATCCCGTTTCTCGTCTCAGGCGTTCCTCCAGATTTAGAAATAACCACCACGATTGTTGTGGCGAGTCGTTCTCCAATTTTCTCTAAAACGTTATCAATCCCTTGAGGGTCAGTATTATCAAAGTAGAAGGTTTTCAGTGTAGAATTCTGCCCTACCGCATTGGTAACAAACTGTGGACCAAGTGCTGATCCTCCAATCCCCACGATTAAAAGAGTATCAAACTTATTTCCACTAGGTGCTGTTATTTGACCTGAATTTACTTTTTCTCCAAATTCTTTTAGCTGAGCAAGCGGTTTTGTAATTTGCGCTTTTATTTCGGAGTTTGGAGCCAAGTCCACATTACGTAACCAGTAATGCCCTACCATTCTTCCTTCATCAGGATTGGCAATTTCACCTTTCTCAATATCTTGAATGTCTTTAAAAGCCTTTTGAATCTTACCTCCCATTTTGGCATGAAAACCTTCATCAATCTCCATTAAGGAGAGGTCTAAAGAAAAGTCCAAGTCGTTATAGCGAAGGAGTGAAGATGAATAATTGTTCCAGTTGCTCATTAAAAAATTAATTAATTATCATTTATCGCACGCTCTCTTTTACGTCCAGAATTTTAAATGAAACTATTAACAAGCTACAGGAAACTTGCTCACATCAGGTCAACCAAGCGTGATAACTCTGAATGGATATACCTTAGAAACTGATTGCATTTCAGGCATTCCAAAATATTAGAATGGATAAAACTTTAGATTATATCATGGCTAAACCTCCTAAAAATGCGATCACACCCACTCGTGCAGAAGACTTTCCTGAATGGTATCAACAAGTCATTAAAGGTGCAGACCTCGCTGAAAACTCAGAGACGAGAGGGTGCATGGTCATCAAGCCCTGGGGGTTTGCTCTATGGGAAGGCGTAAAAGAGTATTTAGATAAGCGCTTTAAAGAAACTGGGCATGAGAACGCTTACTTCCCTCTCCTTATTCCCATTGCTCACCTTGAAAAAGAAGCGGAACACGCAGAAGGGTTTGCTACGGAGTGTGCCGTCGTGACTCATCATCGCCTTGAAGCAAAAAAAGATGAAGCCACTGGAAAAACTAAAATGATTCCTTCTGGAAAACTGACAGAGCCATACGTGATTCGTCCCACCTCAGAAACCATCATCGGATCTGCATTCTCCCGATGGGTAGAATCTTACCGTGACCTCCCTCTCCTCATTAACCAATGGGCAAACGTCATGCGTTGGGAAATGAGAACGCGCCTCTTCCTCAGAACAGCCGAGTTCCTCTGGCAGGAAGGTCACACTGCCCACGCTACTAAAGATGAAGCCCAAGCGGAAACGAAACTTATCCATACTCTTTATCAAGAATTCCTCAATGAAGTCTTAGCTATTCCCGTCATAGCAGGCGAAAAGACCGAGGCTGAAAGATTCCCTGGTGCGGAAAACACTTACACGGTGGAAGCGATGGTGCAGGATAAGAAGGCGATCCAAGCTGGAACGTCGCATTACCTCGGACAAAATTTCGCTAAGGCACAAGAGATTTCCTTCCTTGATAAAGATAACACGACGAAACATGCACACACGACGAGCTGGGGGGTCTCCACGCGACTCATTGGCACACTTATCATGGCACACTCCGATGATGACGGGCTAGTCCTTCCTCCGCGCATTGCACCACAACAAGTTGTCATTATCCCAGTCACTCCTAAGGAGGAGTCGAAAGACGCAATTATAGATGCATGCCAAGCTCTAGCCTCTACTCTGAGATCAAAGGTGGAATATGGCGGAAGTACCGTGCGCGTGAAGGTAGATACCAGAGAACTCCAAGGTGGGGCTAAAAAGTGGGAATGGGTAAAAAAAGGCGTTCCTGTCCGCATAGAGATCGGTCCCAGAGATCTAGAGTCCAGAAAAGTCTGCCTCGCCCGCCGTGATCAGCCATCAAGCGAAAAATCCTTCTTGGATCGAGAAGATGTCATCAATGACCTCGAATCCATACTAGCAGAAATTCAAGAGAATCTCTTGAACAGAGCTACAACCCTCCGTGATGAAAATATCGAGGAATGCACTGATCTCTCGGTCTTTGAAAAACACTGGGGAGGTGATGAAAATGCACAACCAAGCTGGCTACTCTGCCCATGGAACGGGACAAAAGAAGAGGAAGAGACGCTTGCTAAAAAGCATAAAATCACGATTCGTTGCATCCCAGAAGAACTCCAAAAAGGAGCCTCTTCCTGCATCCTCACTGGAGATAACACATCCCAATGGGTTCTCTGGGCCAGGAGTTATTAAGGCTACCACTTTTTCCTTTTCTCCTTTCGCTAACCGTGTAAGTAACACCTTTCAATCCTATTTCCTCTAAGAAAACATGTTAAAGTGGGTCATCCAAAAAATCGTCGGAAACAAGAATCAGCGTGAGATAAAACGCCTCCGACCTATCGTATCTAAAATCAATGAAGTTGAAGAAGCCTTACAAAATGAGCCGGAGGGTAAACTTCAAGAACTGACTAGAACATGGCAAGAGAACCTTCATCGCTATCTTCCACTAGAACTTCCTACTAAGCGCCAACTAAATCTTCTAAGTGCAGAAGAATTAAAAAATATAAGTGATGACATTAACGCTCGCTTTACTGCCCTAAAAGAAGACGTTTCTGCCCTCAATGTCACCATTGAGCCTACTCCAGAATCTATTAATGAAGCGCGCGACCTTTTCCAGGATGCGGAAGGCTTATTCCCAGACATGCGTCGTAAGTATTTAGATCAAATACTACCAGAAGCATATGCTGTAGTAAAGAATGCTGCGCGCAGACTTTCTGGAAGAGAAATCACAGTTTGTGATGAAACAATGGAGTGGAACATGATCCACTATGATGTGCAACTTGTCGGTGGAATTTGCCTCCACAGAGGACTCATCGCGGAGATGCAAACGGGAGAAGGAAAAACACTCGTCGGAACATTACCCGTTTATTTAAATGCCTTAACTGGTCTTGGCGTGCACGTCGTGACGGTTAATGATTATCTCGCGCGTCGTGATGCGGAATGGATGGGAACCCTCTTTCAATTCTTAGGATTATCGATTGGTATCGTGCAAAACCAAATGCCTTCTGACTTAAGGAAAGCAAGTTATGAAGCAGACATAACATACGGAACCAACAGTGAATTTGGCTTTGATTACCTTCGTGATAATGGAATGGCATCCAGCGCTTCTGATCAAGTACAGAGAGGTCATTACTTCTCTATTATTGATGAGGTAGACTCCATTCTCATTGATGAGGCCCGAACCCCACTCATTATTTCTGGTCCATCTGTGGTGAATACAACACAGCAGTATGATAAATACCGCCCATTGATAGAGCAACTCGTCAAAAAGCAAAACACCCTCTGCAATGAATTAGGGACAGAAGCAAAAAAAGCCTTTGAAGCTGGAGACCTAGAGCACGCTGGTCGTACAATGTTTAAGCTAAAGCTAGGACAGCCAAGGAATCGCCAGCTCATGCGTATGATGGAAGATCCAGAATTACGCCGTGCGATGGAAAAAGCGGAACTCGCACTTTATGAGGAAACCCGTAAGACACAGCTCTTTGAACTAAAAGAAGAACTCCTCTTCACAGTCGATGAAAAAGGACATGAGGCAGACTTGATGGAAAAAGGACGTGCGTTCCTATCTCCAAATGACCCAGACGCATTTGTTCTTCCTGACTTAGCTACCTCCTACGGTGAAATTGATGCTAATTTAGACCTTGATGATGAAAAGAAAAACAAGGCGAAGGATGATCTTCAAGACAAGCTGGATAGCCAGGGCGAAAAAATCCACTCAATTTCTCAGTTACTGAAAGCCTACTGCCTTTATGAAAAAGATGTAGAGTATGTTGTAAAAGATAATAAGGTCATCATCGTTGATGAAAATACAGGACGGGAAATGGCAGGTCGCCGTTGGTCTGACGGTCTCCACCAAGCAGTAGAAGCAAAGGAAGGGTGCGCGATCGAGAAAGAGACTCAGACATACGCAACAATTACGATTCAGAACTACTTCCGCCTTTATGAAAAACTAGCCGGAATGACCGGAACAGCAGAAACTGACGCTGCTGAATTCCATGACATCTATAATCTGGATGTCCTCCCTATTCCGACGAATAAGCCGAATCAGCGCAAAGATGAAAACGATCAAGTCTTTAAGACCCGTCGTGAAAAATATAATGCTGTCGTAGAGCGCATTAGAACCTGCCACGAGGAGGGGCAACCTGTTCTCGTGGGAACCGCTTCTGTAGACGCCTCTGAAACGGTAGGTCGCATGCTTAAGCGCGCAAAAATCCCGCACCAAGTCCTGAATGCGAAGTATCACCGCCAAGAAGCTGAAATCGTGAGAAACGCTGGTAAAAAAGGCTCGGTAACGGTCTCTACTAATATGGCTGGTCGTGGAACTGACATTAAGCTTGAAAAGGGCGTCAATGAGCTTGGCGGACTCTTCGTCATCGCTACCGAGAGACATATTTCCCGCCGAATTGATCGCCAGCTTCGTGGACGCTGTGCCCGTCAGGGTGATCCAGGAAGAACACAGTTTTTCCTCTCCTTTGAGGATGATCTGATGAGAAACTTTGCCGCTTCTGACCGCATGACCACTCTCATGGAACGCTTCGGGATGGAAGACGGAGAAGCGCTAGAACATGGAATGCTCAACCGCTCTGTAGAAACGGCACAGAAGCGCGTAGAGCAAGCGCACTATCGTCAGCGTAAATACGTTTTAGACTTTGATGATGTCATGAATCAGCAGCGAGAAGTGGTCTATGGATATCGTAAGGATGTTCTCACCTCAGATGATCCCAGAGAGCTTATCTACGAAATCATAGAGGAAGTCATTCCTGAAAAAGTAGATCACTACGTAAACCAGAGAGATGACGGAGAGCCAGATTACAAGGAACTCTATGGCTGGGTAAATCTGAACTTTCCTCTCAGGCTCGTCCAAGAGGAAGTGCAGCTAGAGAAAAAATCAGAACAAGAGATCTCTGACTTCCTGATAGAACAGGTTAAAAAGGCGTATGAATTAAAGGTGAAGCAAGAAAAGCCTGAATTCTTAGATGGACTAGAAAGACATATCATCTTAGTTGCCATTGATAGACTCTGGCAAGAGCACCTCTACAACATGGACGGAGTAAGACAAGGCGTTCACCTTCGTCAACACGGACAAAAAGACCCTCTTATCGAGTATAAGACAGAAGCGTATAAACTGTTCACCTCTTTAATGGATAATATCAAAGGTGAAGCGCTAGGAAACCTCTTCCGCTCTACTACGAACTTAGAGCAGTATGAGAACTTCCTCCACAG
>CALLLS010000073.1 GCA_938008215.1 uncultured Verrucomicrobiales bacterium
TATTTAAGCCAGAAGCAAGATTAGTTGGTAAAAAATTCCTATCATAAATCTCATTAAGCCGAAGCGGTGATATATCATAGGCAGTAATCCCGTATTCTGCACCCTCATTAGCCATTACCATGTAATTTACGAGACTGTGTAACTCTCTATCTTTGGGGTTCCCTAAGAGTTCAAAATTCAAACTATTGTATTGTTCTACAGTAAGGGCATCTCTTTGGGCATCAGAAAGGGTATTTAACGTAAAATTAAAGACTTTTCCAAGTGCCTCTCGATGTGAGGCTGACGATAAGTCTCCCCCGGTAGCTTTGCTTTGGAAATAGGCATATTCTGCTAGTTGCCTATCATCTAGTCTGCTTTCTCTCTCACTTTTAGATAGGGACGTATAATACACGAATCTAGCACTTTCATCCTGATTAAAAAAATCAGAATCTGCGCCTTGGGCCCAAGAGTTTGAAACTATTAGTAACGAGATACTAATCAGGCTTAAAAAAATTCTCATATTATATTATACCATGTAATCTAGCTAGAGCACAAAGGTTTTTTACAGGAGAAACATAAATAGAGTTTATCCAGCTTAGAACCTAAATTAAATAGCTAAAACATTTTATAAGTATATATGACAAGCAACTGACTACAATTTACTTATCAATATACCAAACGGATAAAATTTAAAGACTTGGTATCACTCCAAATCGACCACTATCATCAGGCCGGATTGTCGCTGCCCTTTGTTGTTCAAATTCAATTTTCTTCTCAAATAGAGCCTGCTGAGCAGCCGCTCTAGACGCTTCAGTCGCCTTAGCCTCTGCAGCAAGTTGCGCTCTCAAAATGTTATCTTGAGCGATCAATCCATCCATGGCAGCTGATTCTGCAGTAAGTTGAGCATTAATCTGCAATACTTGATTTCTCCCTAGAGTGGGGTCTGTAAGCTTTGATTGCAGTGCTTTTATCCTTGCTGCACTATTTTCGATGCGTGTCATAGCACTCTCATTTAAATCTGATTCAGCGATAGCTTGCCTGTTCAAAACAGCAGGAACTTCTAAGTCAGCAATGGCATCTAAAAGTTCACCACTATCCATTCCTCTGAAGTCGTCAATAGTATTTGCAAGATCTATTGCTTCTTCAAGGTCTGCAAAACTACTCATAACTTCAGTAGATACTATGTCAGAGAGGGCGTCACCAAATCCACCATTAAATAATTTCCGTGCGATGTCTAAATAGTTATTAGTTGCATAAAGTTCCTGTAGCTCTTTAAGCTGAGTTGTGTATTGTTCAATTTGTTTACTATACTGCTGCGCTTCCTTAGCATAACTCGCTGCTAATTCTATGTTATTCATTATTTGAGTTCCTTCTGTAGCACCAATAGGACCCTTAGCAAAAAGAGGACCTGGTGAAATGAGAAATAAGACAAGCGCCAGTTGGGCAATTTTATATTTTTTTTGTTTCATTTTAATTTTCATGGTTTTCTGGGTTAATGCAGTGTTCAATCCACTCGATCGGCCACAAGTCGCCGTGAGTCTTTTGGAACTCCTTTATACTAGCGACATCTTTCTTAGATGACTTCGTATAAAGGCTGAGAGCTATCGGACCTAGTGCTAGATTAACACGTCTATCTCCGAGGGGCGAGTTAATAAAGTAATCTTGCTTAGGAATGGCCTCTTGAATAATCTTTCTTTGCGCGCTGTTTAAGCCAAGTTTGGCGTAATACTGAGCGAATTCATCAAGGCTTGCTGAAGCATTTGGTAGGAAAATTTTAGTAGGGCAAGACTCTTGAAGAACGTCTAATATACCAGATCTGGAGGCGTCACTGATAGACTGGGTCGCTAATATAACAGAGCAGTTCGCCTTTCTGAGAACCTTTAACCACTCGCGGATCTTAGCACGGAAGACTTCATGACCGAGGACTTGCCAGGCCTCATCAATAATAATGAAAGAGGGCTGACCTTTAAGGCGTTTCTCTATAATCCTAAAGAGATAGAGCATAATAGGTAAACTCTTTTCCTCAGGGAGGTTCATGAGCTCCTCAATCTCAAAACACTGGAAGAAGCCTTCTTTAAGTCCATCATCCTCAGCATTATAAAGAGGCATAGAAGAGTAAATATCGATAACGGCTTTTACCTTCTCATTCTGCACCGTAATTCCAAAGCTTCCGAGCGTGCCATCAATACCTGTTAAGCCGATGCTTTGGCTAAGGGCTTCCCTAATGGCTACCTTATCTTCAATGGTGACATCCTCACCTTGCAAGCGCATGAGAGTCTGCACCCAATCCGCAGCCCACTCTAAATCATCAAGGGATTGTAGATTTGATAAGGGGGAGAAATTAAGACTAAGAGATTCTTCGCCACCGACTTCATAGTGGCTACCCCCTACCGCTTGATTAATAGCATACATGGACATGCCCTTATCAAAGGCAAAGATCTGTGCGTCCTTATAGCGTAGCATTTGTGATGCTAAAAAGGCGAGAAGCACAGATTTACCTGAACCTGTTGGTCCGAAAACTAAGGTATGTCCTACGTCGGAGACATGGAGGTTAAGCCAAAAAGGTGTATTACTATTTCCAGCTTGAAGGACTGACAGCGGCGCAGCGTTCCTCTCGAATTTATCACATGGAGCATACGGAAGTCCAGAAAAGGCAGACGAGGACGGCATGAGATCCGCAATATTTCGCGTGTGTAGGATAGGCCTTCTTATATTAGCATAAGTATTGCCTGAGAGAGAACCGAGGAAGCATTCCACACTATTAATCGTTTCCTTCCTCGCGTTCGTTATGCCTAATGAAAGAAAGGCTTTAATAAAGACATCCGCTTTTTCATCTACTTCTTCAATCGTCTTCCCTCTCAGAACCACACATCCAGTATAATCTCCAAATTTCACTTCACCAGATTCGGCTAGCATGGCAGCAGAACGAGCGTCATTATTCATGCCTTCTGCTAGTTCATTCCGCCGTTCTGGCTCTTTCTTCTGCATGTAGTTTAGCAGACCTATCGCTTTTTGGTTCCAGCTAGTGGCATACTTACGGATTACTCTCTCTGCCTCATAGGAATTCAAAGGGATAAACCTGTTATTCCAGCGAAATTCAAATCCTAATTCGCTAAGCTGATTTAAATACCCTGCGTGAGTAAAATTAGGAAAACCGCTAATATCAATCATTGTAAGGAATTCATCATT